>JAGGZA010000129.1 GCA_021162265.1 Candidatus Aerophobota bacterium
ACAAACAATTGTTGAAAAAATTATCTCCATTCACTGTGGTAAAGAGGTTAAGGCAGGAGAACTGGTAATTGCCAGTGTTGACTTTGCTATAGCACAGGATGGAACAGCTCCTCTTGCTATTGAAGTATTTAAAAAAATGGAACAAGAGAAAGTATATTCCCCAGAAAAGCTTGCCTTCTTTATAGACCACAGCGCTCCTCCTCCCAGCAAGGAGGTGTCCTCCCTGCATAAACTTATGCGCGATTTTGCAAGAAAACAGGGGATTAATTTTTATGATGTTGGAGAGGGAGTCTGCCATGTAGTTACTGTAGAAGAAGGCCATGTTAAACCAGGAAATCTGGTAGTAGGAGCAGACTCTCATACCTGTACCTATGGGGCACTTAATGCATTCGCAACGGGGGTAGGTTCAACTGACCTGGCAGCAGTTATGGCATCAGGAAAAATATGGCTAAGAGTTCCTGAGTCTATAAAGATTATAATCTCAGGAAAAATTCCTGCCGGGGTATACCCCAAGGACATAATACTCTACCTTATGGGAAAAGTTACCTCTCGGGGAGCTGTTTATAAATCCATTGAGTTTGAAGGAGAAGTAATTGAAAAATTATCCATGGAAGGAAGGTTCACCATTTCCAATATGGCTGTAGAAATGGGAGCAAAAGCGGGAATTATGAAAGCTGATGAGAAAACAGAAAAATGGCTAAGAAACAGAATAAATGGAAAAATAAACCCTGTTACTCCTGACCCTGAGGCATCTTATATTAAAGAGCTTGAATATGATATTTCCGGAATTTCGCCTCAAATAGCATGTCCTCACACTGTGGACAATGTTCATCCAGTTGAGGAGGTAGAAGGAACTCCTATTAATCAGGCTTTTTTGGGTACCTGTACAAATGGGAGACTTGAGGATTTGAGAGTAGCAGCTTCAATTATAAAGGGAAGAAAAGTTCATCCTGACGTGAGGTTTATTGTAGCTCCTGCTTCCCGCAAGGTATATCTTGATGCCTTAAAGGAGGGACTGATATCCCAGTTAGTCCAGGCAGGAGCGGCAATTGTAACCCCTGGATGTGGATGTTGCGTGGGAACTCATAATGGTGTACCCGCTGATGGAGAAAATGTTATCTCTACCGCGAATCGTAACTTCAAGGGAAGGATGGGAAATCCCAATTCCTTCATATATCTTGCTTCGCCAGCAACAGTAGCTTCTTCCTCTTTAAATGCAAAAATTACTGATCCAAGGAGATATCTGAAATGAAAGAGAATATTTTAAGAGGAAAAGTGCATAAATTAGGGGACGATATAAATACCGATTACATTATCTCTGGAAGATACAAGTTTAAAACTCTTGATAACCAGGAATTAGCAAAACATCTACTGGAGGATATCTATCCAGATTTTTATCAGAAAATTTCTCCTGGAGATTTTATTGTAGCAGGAGAAAACTTTGGATGTGGTTCGTCGAGAGAACAGGCTCCTCTGGCTATTAAATACGCTGGAATTGGGGCAGTTCTTGCCAGGTCCTTTGCACGTATATTTTATCGCAATGCAATTAACGTAGGACTTCCTATAATTATAACTCAAACGGAGAAAATAAACGAAAACGATACTCTTATAATTAATCTTAGCAAGGGAAGTATAACTATTTCCAATCAGGGAAAAACCCTTCCAATAGACCCCTTCCCTCCCGAAATACTCAAAATAATTGAAACAGGAGGACTGGTAGAGTATTTCAAAAAATACAGGGGATGGACTTTTTAATCACACCGGAAAACAAAAACCCGCAATTGACAAAGGGACCCTTTTTGATATCATAAAAATAAAGCTTAAAAAAGGGATAGCAATGGCTGTTAGTTTTATTATGGCTGGAGGATTTGGTAAAAGGCTGTGGCCAGAAAGCAGGATAAATCACCCCAAACAGTTTTTATCTATAAAAGACAAAGAAAGTCTAATTCGTTTAACTTACAGAAGATGTATAAATTTTTTTGGAAAGGAAAATACCTTTATTATAACTCGCCGTGAATTAATAGATAAAACAATTTCTCATATTCCTGAAATACCTCCCGAGCAGATAATAGGTGAACCTGAGGGTAGAGACACTGCTCCCTGCATAGGTTTTGCCGCTATCTGTATACAGGAGAAAGGACAGGATACACCCATGGTTTTCCTTCCCTCGGATCATTTAATTGAAAATGGAGATAAATTTAACAAAGTAATGGAAGCGGCGACAAAACTGGCAGAACAGGGGTATATTGTAACCGTTGGTATTAAGCCTACCCGAGCAGAAACTGGCTATGGATACATTGAGGTGGGAGATAAGATAGAAGAATTTAAGGGAATCTCCTGCCATAAACTGCGAAGATTTACAGAAAAACCATCACATAAAAAAGCAAAAAGTTTTCTTGAGAGCGGTAATTTCCTGTGGAATGCCGGGATTTTTGCCTGGCGTCCAAGTGTAATTCTTGAAGAGATAAAAAAACACCATCCTCAACTTTATGAAGGTTTGCAAAAAATAAAAAAAGCTTTTGGGACACCCGGACAGCAAGAAGTAATAGAAAAGGTCTATCCTCAGCTCCCAAAAATATCAATTGATTATGCAGTAATGGAAAAAACAAAAAAAGCTGTGGTAATTCCCGGGGAGTTTATCTGGGATGATGTCGGTGAGTGGCAAGCCCTGTTGAGAATCTTTCCCAGGGACGAAAGGGGTAATATTACCTGGGGACTGGTTAAAGAAAAGGGAACAAGCAACTGCATCCTTGTTAATAGAGAAGAGAAGCTGTTAGGAGTCATAGGAGTGTCAGATCTGGTGGTGATAAATTCTAAAAGGGGTATTCTTATTGTAAGCAAGGAGCTCTCGGGAAAAGTTAAAGAGTTCGTAGATGAACTAATGGAAGATGAAAAATTAAAGAAATACGTGGAATAAATGCAGGTAAGATGGGAGAAATTAGAAAGGAACTTAAAGGAAAATAAATTAGATGCTTTTTTATTAACAAGCAGCGTTAATATCTTTTACTTCTCTGGACTTTATATAGATGGAACGGTACTCTTTACACCTCAAAAAAAGTTTGTTTTTACCTCGCCTATGTACGAGGAAGAAGCAAAAAAGGGTGAAAATGAATGGGAGGTAATTATCTGCAGAAACAGTCTTGAGAAAAAAATAAGCAAGATAAGTGGTATGACAGGAGTGAAGACCTGTGGGTTTGAAGCAAATCGTGTATCCTTTGCTGCTTACAAAAAAATAAAGGAAAACCTTCAATTAAAACTTATTGCCTGCTATAACATAGTGGAAAAAATAAGGTCTGTAAAGGATGAAAAGGAAATTGAACTTATCCAGAAAGCAGAAAAGATTACTTCCAATACCTTTGAATACTTAAAAAAAATACTTCACCCAGGTATAACTGAAAAAGAGCTTGCAAGAGAAGGGATAAATTATATATTAAAATGGGCAGATGATATATCGTTCCCTCCCATAGTTCTTTTTGGAGAAAGGACCTCTTTACCCCATGCTCATCCTGCTAATCGGGAGCTGAAAGAGAATGATTTAGTGCTTATAGACATAGGAGCAAAGGTAAAAGGTTACTGTGCAGATATGACAAGGACTTTTCTATGGAATGAACCTTCTGGTAGATGGGAGAAAATACTTACTCTGGTAAATGATGTAAAGAAAAAAGCTATCAGCTTTATAAAACCGGGAGTAAAGTCATCTGAAATAGATAAAGTAGTCAGGGAGGAGTTTGCCAGAGCAGGATACGAGAAAAATTTCCTGCATGGGACCGGACATGGAGTAGGACTGGAAGTCCATGAAGAACCATTTCTTAATCGAAGCTGCTTAACTCCCCTGAGAGAAGGGATGGTGGTTACCGTGGAGCCAGGAGTATACTTTACCGGGGAGGGAGGTGTAAGAATAGAAGATATGGTCCTGGTAACAAATAGAGGAGGTAAAATTCTGCTATGATAGCAGCTAACGATTTAAGAGAAGGCATGACAGTAGATATAGACGGAACACTGTATGTTGTGGAAGAATTTCAACATGTGAAAAGGGGAAGAGGAGGAGCATTTGTAAGGACTAAATTGAAAAACCTTTTTACCTCACAGGTATTAAGGAAGGTATTCCAGCCTGAAGATAAAATAAAAGAGGCTTTTGTTGAGCAAAAACCAGCTCAGTACCTTTATCGTCAGGGAGATAGCTTTCACTTTATGGACCTTGAAACTTTTGAAGAAAAAGTACTCACTAAAGACCAATTATCAAATAAAGCTTTCTTTCTCAAGGAAAACATACAGGTTAATCTTCAAATATATGAAGAAAGGATAATAGGAGTTGAGCTACCTATATTTGTGGAGATGGAGGTGAAAAAAGCTGAACCAGGAGTAAAGGGAGATACCGTTGGCTCTGCTACCAAGCTTGTAACCATAGAATCTGGATATAAACTTCCAGTGCCTCTTTTCATAAAGGAAGGTGATATAATCAAAATAGATACGCGAAGTGGAGAGTATGTTGGGAAAAAATAGAAAAATAAAATTGGAAAATAAAAAATGGACCTTGAAGAACTAAAGAGAATAATAACTATTTTTGAATCTTCTTCTCTTTCTGAACTGGAAATAGAGGAAAAAGGAGTCCGTTTTCGGCTGGTAAAAAAAGCAGCTGCTTCTAAAACTAAAGTGAAATCCCCCTTACCAGAACAAGAAGCAATAGTAGAAGAGGCTGCAGAAAGAGGAAAGGGTGAAAAAGAAAAATCTACTGACAAAGAGTTTTTCGTTAAGTCACCCCTTGTAGGAACTTTTTACAGAGCCCGTTCTCCTGGTGAGGAACCCCTTGTAGAGATAGGTCAATACGTTCATCCCGGACAGACATTGTGTATCATAGAGGCTATGAAAGTTATGAATGAGGTAACTTCTGAGGTTGCAGGTAAAGTAAAAAATATTCTGGTTGAAAATGGACAACCTGTAGAGTATGACCAGGACCTTTTCGTTATAGAAAAGGAGGATTAGTTGTTCAGCAAAATTCTCATCGCCAATCGAGGAGAGATAGCTCTGCGTATTGTAAGAGCATGTAAGGAGCTGGGAATAGAGTCAGTCGTGGTGTTTTCTAAAGAGGACGAACAGTCTCTACCAGTCCTCTTTGCTGATGAGGCTATATGCATAGGTCCACGTGAACCAGCAGAAAGTTATCTTAATGTTCCAAGAATAATAAGTGCAGCTGAAATAGCTGGTGCTGATGCTATACACCCAGGATATGGTTTCCTGGCAGAAAATGAACAATTTGCCGAAGTCTGTCGTAGCTCCGGGGTAGAGTTCATCGGTCCAAGTCATGAAGTTATGAGAAAGCTTGGAAATAAGCTGGAAGCGCGTAACACCTTATCAAAAGCAGGAGTGCCAGTAGTTCCCGGTTCTGAAAAAGTCATAAAGGACAGAAAGGAGGCAAGAAAAATCATCTCGCAAATAGGCTACCCGGTAATATTAAAGGCAACAATGGGAGGAGGAGGAAGAGGAATGAGAGTGGTCTGGAACAAGCAGAATTTTGATTCCTACTTTAGCCTCGCTCAACAGGAAGCCAAAGTTGCCTTTGGAAATTCAGACCTTTATATAGAAAAATACATACCCCGGGCAAGACATATAGAGTTTCAGATAATGGCTGACAACTTCGGTGAAATAGTTCATTTTGGAGAAAGAAACTGTTCTATCCAGAGAAGATATCAAAAACTCATAGAAGAGTCCCCATCTATTTTTATAGATCAGAAAAAAAGGGAAGAAATGGGAAAGATTGCTATAAAGGTAGCAAGGGAATTGGGTTATACTGGAGCAGGAACTGTAGAATTCCTGGTAGATGAAAATGACAACTTCTATTTTATGGAAATGAATACCCGATTGCAAGTTGAACACCCTGTTACAGAAATGGTTACAGGAAGAGACCTTGTAAAAGACCAGATAAGAGTAGCCGGTGGGGAACCACTGGGATATAGTCAAGAAGATATAAAGATAAATGGGGTAGCTATTGAGTGTCGCATTAATGCTGAAGATCCTGAAAAAAATTTCTCTCCCTCTCCAGGTAAGGTTACCGCTTTCCACCTGCCAGGAGGACCAGGAATAAGGGTGGATACTCATGTCTTTGCCGGATATACTATCTCCTCATCCTACGACTCACTAATAGCTAAATTGATAAGCTGGGGAATAAATCGTTCAGAAGCTATATTGAGAATGAAAAGAGCTCTTGAGGAATTTGTTATTGAAGGAGTAAAAACCATTATCCCTCTGCATCAAAGAATTATTGAACACGATGCTTTTATAAAAGGAAAATTCTACACTGACTTTGTGGAAAAAGAAATAATAGGAAAAGTTTAATATTTAACAAGGAGAGGTTGGTGGATAAAGAAAGAGCTTATGAGGTAGAGAAAAAAGCCCTTGTAGAGCTTGCAGGAAAAATAATCAAAGGAGTAGATGGGGTTCATTCTGTAAAAAGAGGATTTTTTGGTAAAAACATACAGGTAAAACAAACCCCCGAAGGAATAGAGATGAAAATAGGCCTTGTTGTAAAAAGAGGAGCTTCTATTCCCGCTGTTGTGGAAGAAATTCAAGAAAAGTTGAAGCAGGAAATAGAGCAAAGCTTAGGAATTGAGGTGAAGAAAATAGACGTGGTAATAAAAGGAATTAAACTTTCTAAATAATTTGATAAGGAGGAATCTATGAAGATTTATCAGAAAGTTCTATGGGTTATAGGACTAATCGCTCTTGCTGCTCTTTCTCTCGGGGGGTTTTTGGTAGCCACAGGATTTTTACCAAAGATTCTTATCTTCAGTACTTTAACCGCAATGGAAATTGATATTATTGTAAGAATTACAACAGCAGTAGTATTTGCCTTTCTTTTTGTTCTCAGCATCTATCTTCCTCTATTTACCTGGACAGAAAAAAAGGGAACAATAATTCCACTCAGGAACCCTCTTGGTGAGATTGAGATATCTCAGAAAGCAATTTCTGACTTCATCCAGAGGATAGGAGCTGAAGTTGAAGGAGTCCAGGACTTAAAAGCAAAAGTTAAATCTACAGAAGAGGGAGTTGATATAGACCTATCTCTATCTGTTCAAGCTCAAGGTGAAATTCCAAGACTGATAGATGAGCTTCAAACTGTGGTGAAAAAGTACCTGAACAGTACAGTAGGAATTGAAAATGTGAGAGAGATAAAGGTAAAAGTGGGAAAAATAGTTTAGGTTGTAATTTACTTCACAATAAAAATGCGAGAGGGTGGGACTGTCTAAAGTTATTAGATTCAGTGTGGGTGCTGCAGGGTTAATTTTACTTTTTGCTTTAACCTCATCTGCTCAGTTTAACCATCCCGAGCTCAAATGGAAGGTTATAGAAACCTCTCATTTTTTAATTCATTACCATCAGGGAGAACAAAACTTTGCCCTCCAGGCAGCCAGTGTGGCTGAAAATATCTATCAAAAGTTAACCTCAGAAATAGGATACTGTCCAAGAAAAAAAATTCCCTTAATAATAAAAAACAGCGATGATGAAACAGGTGGCTATACCTCCGTCTTTACAAATAAAATAGTCATCCAGGCTCAGTCTGACCCTCTACAGAGCTCCGGGAATCTTTCCTGGATGCAGGAAGTAATAGGACACGAGTTAACTCACTATATTAGTTTTTCTGCAATAGATGAATCAATTATCCCCATAAGGAAAGCTATGGCTAACTTAACTCTACCTATGTGGTTCATTGAAGGGCTTGCCCAGTATCTTGGTGAGGAATGGCATCCCCTCAAACAAATGGTGGTTTACGAGGAAGCAAGAGAGAAAAAGATAATGTCAGAAGGAGAATTAGGGTCCTTTTATTTTTTTGATGGTTGGGGAAGGATGAGTGGATACTACCAGTCAGACAGTCTTGTCAGATACATTTTTGAAACTTATGGGAAGGGCAAAATTCCCAGGATATTTGAGGATTTAAGAAACCAATCTCTACTAAGAGTGGTAGGGATGATAGATATAACAGGGGGAGGAGGAGCACTTTACCCCTTGCCTCGATTCATTAACTTTAACCAGAGCTTAAAAAAGGTCATAGGTAAAGACTCATTACAGCTTTACAGAGAATGGAGGAAATGGCTAACTAAAAAATCAAAAGGAAAAGAGGATGAACTATTAAAAAATCCCCTTATTAAATGGGGAAGGAGAGCTCAATGCCCTGTTTTTTCTCCGGGAGGAGAGTACCTTGCCTTTGCCTCTAACAAGGATTATGACTATGCTATCTTTGACCTTTACCTTATGAATATTGATACAAAGAAAATACGAAAACTTGCAAAGGGTATTAATCCTTATTTCTCCTTTTCCCCGGATGGTAATTCTATAATTTACTCAAAAACAGGTTTTTATCCACCTAAACGCTCCTTTATCTCTGATCTGTACCAGATCAACCTTATCACCGGAAAAACAAAAAGGATAACCTTCGGAGAAAGAGCTTTTCACCCGGTCTTTTCACCCTCCGGAAATGAAATTCTCTTTGTAAAAAAGGAAGGGGGAAACTCTAACCTTTATCTTCTCTCTCTTTCTACGGGGAAAATTACTCCTCTAACCATGGATAAGGATGGAATAACTCAAAATTTTTCACCCTGTTTCTCGCCTGATGGGAAAACCATAGCTTTTGTTAGATCGGAAAAGGGTAAAAGAAACCTGTATCTTTTAAAAATAAAAGAAAAGGATATTTTTCCTCTCACGCAGGATAGCGCTGATGAGAGATGTCCAGCTTTTTCTCCTGATGGAGAAAGGATAATCTTCATCTGCGACAAAAGCGATGAAGGGAAAACGAACGAAAGAAGTTTTAATCTCTGGTCTCTTGAACTAAAAACAGGTAAGATGATAAAACATACCCGGGTAAGGGGAGGTATTTTTGACCCCGCCATATCTGCTGATGGCAAAAAAATTGCTTTGTCCTGCTATGAAAACCAGAACTTTTTAATTTACATTTTCCCCTACGGAGAAATAATTTCTCACCAGTTTTTAATTGAATCTGAGAAGAAAAAAGGGGAATCTACCAGAAAGAAAAAAGAAGTTATAGCTTATATTAAAAGAAAAGCAAGGCCAGTTGAAAAAAGAATATATCCCTATCATCCCCGATTAAACCTGAATTACATCTTTCCCTGGTTCTTAATAAGCCAGGAAGGTTCTTATTTCTCTCTGGAATCCTATGCATCGGACATTCTGGAAAAACACAACTTAGTGTGCCGTGCTTATTTCTCAAGTAGTACCCAGTACGATATTTTTTACTTTAACAGAAGCTTTGAACCAACAATATGGATAGATATATATCAAACAGAAGGAGTATCAAGCTTTAAAGGAGAAAGTTTCTCAACAAATAGCTGTGGGCAGGCAGCAGGAATTTATTTTCCGTTGAATGATAAAATCTCAATTGGACTTGAATACCAGCAGGAGAAAATAAAGACTCATCTTTTCACCTCAAATCTCCAGCTTGTTCCCTGGGAGGGAAACATTAAAGCAGTTAAAGGGGAGATAGGCTACTTTAACTTTAACCCGGTGCGTGAGCCTGTCCTTTTGCCCTGGGGAAAAGAACTTCAAATTGGTGCAGAATGGGCAAGTAAACAAATCGGTAGTGAGCTTGGCTATTTAAATATTTCTGCTTATTTAAAAGACTACTGGAGGCTTTCCAAAAACAAAGTCCTTGCCCTGAGACTAACCGGAAAAAAGATAGAAACATATTCCAACAAACCCTGTCTTGTCTTCTCTCTTAAAGAGTGGGGAGAGCTTAGAGGATATCCACAGGAGTTTCTGGATTCCAGAGCAGGAGAGAATTTCCTCCTGGGTTCCCTTGAATACAGATTTGATCTGAAGAGGAGATGGGGTGGTTCTTCTTCGTTTTACTTTGACACAATAAATGTAGCTTTATTCCTTGATGCAGGAGCTACCTGGAGAAAAGGAGAAAAACTAAAAGAAAGCGATGTTTGCAAAGATGTGGGAGCTGAGTTCCGCCTGCGAATGCTTCCTTTCGGAAAATATCCTTTAATAATGCGTTTTGGTGTAGCCTGGCCTCTTGATTATGACAGAATAGGAAGATTTTTTATCGGATTTGGAGGAATATTTTAACTTATCCAGCAACACCTTTCTCCCACCACCTCTTCTATCCGGGAAATAATTTCCTCTGAAAATTCAACTTTCAGGGACTTCGATCTGATGACTACATTCTCCCCATTGTTACCCTGAAAATGTAAGTATACAGGGTTTCTCCCCTTATTTTTTTTCAAAACAATTTTTAACCTTTCCAACTTAGCTTTTTTCCAGTTTTCTGGACCAATTTTAATATGAAACTCACCACCCTTCTTCTCTATCGCAGAAAAAAGGGATATCTTGTTAGCCACGACCTTAGGTGGGTCAGAGGTAGCATCTATCCTCCCTTCTACAATTACGAGTTCTCCCTCTTTCACAAAAGAGGAAAAGTTCTCGTAAACCTTGGCAAAAACAACAATTTCTATCTCTGATTCCGGATCCTCAAGAGTAAAAAAAGCCATAGGTTTTCCTCTTCTGTCCCTTTTAAGTGAAATAGCATTTATTACACCCGCTATTCTTACCTGCCTTCCATCCTCAAGTTGCCTCAGCTCAGCCACTGAGTGAGTAGAACAACCAATTATTCTCTTCTGATAACCATCCAGAGGATGTCCCGATAGATAAATACCTAAAAGTTCCTTTTCCCAGTTTAACCTTGTGCTTCGAGAAATATCCTTAACAGAAGGAAGAGTTATCTCCTCTTTTTCCTCCGCTTCACCAAAAAGAGAAAGTTGACCTTTTTCTCTATCTCTATTAATCTTTACAGCTTTCTCCACAGCTTTATCAATTACTGCCAGCTTCTGAGACCTGTAACCGGGAAGAGAATCAAAAGCTCCACACTTGACAAGACTCTCCAGAACCTTCTTGTTAACTACCCTGAGGTCAACTCTCCTGCAAAAATCAAAAATGGACTTAAATTCTCCTTTCTCCTCTCTCTCCTTAAGAATAGAAGATATAGCAGCCTCTCCTACATTTTTTATAGCAGTAAGACCGAATCTTATTTCCCCCTTATACTTTCTACCACGAGAGGAGGCAGTATGAGAGGAGGAAACTTTATCTTCTACCACTGTGAAATTATCCCAGGATTGGTTAATATCTGGAGGCAAAACTTTTATTCCCATGCGCTGACACTCACTTATATAGTAGGTTAGCTTATCGGTATTGTCTTTTTCTGAGGTTAACAGAGCTGCCATAAATTCCAGAGGGTAATTAGCTTTTAAAAAAGCTGTTTGATAGGAAACCAGGGCATAACCTGTTGAATGAGATTTGTTAAATCCATATCCTGAAAAGTGAGCCATAAGGTCAAATATCCTCTCAGCAGTTTTTCTATCAACCCCTCTCTCCAGTGCTCCCTGAATAAACTTAGCTCTCTGCTCCTCCATAAGCTGGGGTATTTTCTTTCCCATAGCTCTTCTAAGAATATCAGCTTCTCCCAGGGTAAATCCGGCAAGCTCATTGGCTATCTTCATTACCTGTTCCTGATAAAGTATAACTCCGTAGGTTTCTTCCAAAATAGGTTTTAATTTAGGATGCAGGTACTCCACTTTGCTTTTTCCATTTTTCCTGTTTATAAAATCATCAACCATCCCGCTTTGTAAAGGCCCTGGTCTGTAAAGAGCAAGCACAGCAATAACATCCTCAAATTTCTCGGGCTTCAGCCTTTTCAAAAGGTCCTGCATTCCTCTACTTTCAAGCTGGAATACACCTACCGTTTCTCCTCGAGAAAGCATTCTATAGGTAGCTAAATTATCCAATGGTATATTTTTTAACTCAATCTCTTTTTCTTCATACTTTTTCACAAGCTCCAGTGTTTCTTTAATTACATTAAGAGTCTTTAATCCTAAAAAATCCATCTTTAAAAGACCTATACTTTCAAGAGAATGCATTTCGTATTGGGTGGTGATTTCATCTTTATTAGTTTTATAAAGAGGAGTATAAAATGTAAGTTTTTCAGGAGCTATTACCACCCCTGCTGCATGAGTTGAAGCGTGTCTTGTAAGCCCTTCAATTCTTTGAGCAATTTCAAATAAAGATCTTACCTCTTCGTTATTTTTAATAAGGTCTTTTAACTCTTCATTGCGCTCGATTGCTGTTCTCAATTTTGTGTTAGGAGGAATTAACTTAGCAATCCTGTCTACAACAGTATAAGGCATACCTAAAACTCTCCCCACATCACGAACTGCCGCACGAGCAGCCATTGTACCAAATGTAATAATCTGAGCAACATTTTCTTCTCCATATTTTTTCCTTACATAGTCAATTATCTCTGCTCTGCGGTTATCCTGAATATCTATATCTATATCAGGAAGGGTCTTTCGTTCTGGATTTAAAAATCTCTCAAATATCAAGCCATACCTTAAAGGGTCTATTTCTGTTATACCAAGAAGGTAGGCAACAAGACTTCCCGTGGCTGAACCTCTACCAGGACCAACAAGTATGCCATTTTCCCTGGCATATCGTATAAAATCCCATACTATAAGAAAATAACCAGCATAACCCATACTGGAAATAATATCAAGCTCATATTTTAACCTATCCATTACCTCCTTAGAAACAGAGGAGTAACGTTTTTTTAATCCTTCCTGGCAAAGTTTGCTCAAATAATCTACAAGGTCGGTCCCATCGGGAGAACGGTATACAGGAAGATATATCTTTCCTCTTTCTAAAACAAAATTACACTTTTTTGCAATATCTTCGGAGAGGTATACTGCATCCCTTTCATCCTTAAACTTATCAAGCATCTCCTGGAGAGAACAAAAATAAAATTCAGAAGAAGAAAACTTTAACCGAGAAGTATCCTCAAGAGTTTTCCCTGTCTGAATACAAATAAGGACCTCCTGTGCTCTTGCATCTTCTTTCTTTATATAATGAACATCGTTTGTTGCTACAAGAGGGATGGAGAGTTCTTTGCTTATCTCCTTCAGTTTAGCATTAACTATCTTTTGTTCTTCCAGTCCGGTAGATTGAATCTCAAGATAAAAATCATCGCCGTAAACCTCTTTAAACTCTCTTGCTACCTGGTAGGCTTTCTCAACCTCACCTTTCACAAGAAGGGACGGTATCTCTCCCTTTATGCATCCTGAAAGAACTATAATTCCCTCCCTCAATTCAAAAAGTAGCTTTTTGTCAACCCTTGGATGGTAGTAAAAACCTTCAGTAAACCCTCTGCTTACAAGCTCCATTAAGTTCTGATAACCTTTTTTGTTTTTACAGAGCAAAATAAGATGATAGGCAATATTCTCACCTCTTGTTTTCCTTTTCTTAAAACGAGATTGAGGAGCCACATATACCTCACACCCTATTATTGGTTTTATTCCTTTATTTGAAGCTTTTTGATAAAACTCTACCGCTCCAAAAATATTTCCATGATCGGTAAGAGCAAGGGCTGGCATATCAAACTGGTAGGCTTTATCAACTAATTGAGAAATACTACAGGCTCCATCCAGAAGGCTGTAGTCGCTATGGGTATGCAGGTGGACAAAATAAGGCATTTTAATCGGGTACCTTTATAACTTTATAATTAGGGAAATCTTTTTTAATATACTAATCCATAACCACCCCCGTGTCAAATTAAAAAATAATAAATTAATTTTTATTTGACAAGGAATTTTACTGATGTTAAAATAAAAGCGCATTAAAAATACATAAGATACAGTAAATAATTGAGGAGAAAAAAATGAAGAAGATAAAGAAAGCTTTGTTATTAACAGGGATTTTTCTCTGCTTTTCTGCATTTATTTTATCGCTCCCATCCTTTGCGCAAACAGAGCCCGAGGAAGACTTCCTTGTCGCCCAGAAACTCTATCAAGACGGAGTATTTGACCTTGCTGCACAGCAATTCCAGAGTTTTATAGAAAAATATCCAACTGATAAGCGGTGTGACCAGGCTCAATACTGGATGGGAATGAGCCTCTGGCAAAATGGCAAATACAAACAGGCTGCAGAGGCTTTTGAAAATCTCTTAAAAAATTATCCTGAAAGCAAGCTTCTGGACAAAGGAACATATCAGTTAGCAGAATGTTACTATAACCTTAATCTCCTGGACAGGGCATTTTCAACCTACCAAACTCTCATAACAAATTATCCACAAAGTGATCTTGTCCCTTATGCTATTTATTCTTCAGGGTATATTCAGTATCAGAAGAAAAACTATAAAGAAGCATTGAAGGATTTCAAAAAATTAAAAGAGAACTATCCAAACTTTGAACATTACCAGAAAGCGTGGTATATTTATTCAAAATTGCTTTATCTTGAAAGAAGGTTCTCTGAGGCTATAAAGGAATTCACCTCCTTCATCGACGCTAACCCATCTTCACCCTATACTGATGATGTATATAAGGAGAGAGGATTTTCTTACTTTGAGCTTGCTAATTACCAGAAAGCTGTGGAGGATTTTAAAAAAACAAACCTCTTTTACTGGCAGGCAGAGGCTCTTTATCAGTTAGGAAAGTACAGCGAGGCAAGAAATGCCTATCAGAAGGAGTTTGCGAATCCAGAAAGTAAATGGAAAGAGGAATCACTCTTTGGTATTGCTTATACTTATTTTCAGGAAAAGAACTTCACAGAGGCTGCTCAAAGTTTCCAGAATTTTATCAATACCTATCCTGCATCAGTAAACGTTGCTGAAGCCTGGGTAAGGCTTGGTGACTCTTACTATTACCAGAAAAAATTTCAACTTGCTGCACAGGCTTACAAAAATGTTATAGATTTTCACAAAGAAAGCGAATTCATGGATGATGCTCTCCTGGGAGCAGGTTACTCTTATTTTGCTATGGAAGACTTCAAGAAAGCTGCAACTTACTTTGAAAAGATAGTAAAAGAGTCTCCCGAATCTCCCTATTATCTTGAGGCAACTTTTCAGTTAGCAGAGTCTCTTTTAAATATGGAAAATTATAGCAGGGCAAGAGGGTACTTTGAAAAAATCCTATCCACACATCCAAAAACAAAGGAAGCTTCTCTCTCTCAATATGAGATAGGATGGTGTTATCTTGGCGAAAATAAGTACAACTTAGCCCTGGAAGCATTTGAAAAGGTAATTAAAAATTATCCTCAATCTGAAAAGGTCCCTGATGCACTGCTTCAAAAAGGTAATTGCCTTTTTAATCTTAAAAGATTTGAGGAGGCAATTAAAACCTACTCTCAACTTATAAAGGACTATCCTCAATCAAACCTTATACCTCTTGCTATTTACCAAACCGGTGCGTCGTATTTTAAACTGGAAAATTACAGTAAGGCAAGAGAGCACTACCAGCATTTTATAAAAGACTTCCCTGAAAATCCCAATGCTCCAGATGCTCAATATGCTATTGGATGGACTTATTTCCATCAACAAAACTTCTCTCAGGCAAAGGAAGCCTTCCAGAAAGTAATAGATATGTTTCCTCAAAGAGAAGACCTGGTAGAGCACTCTCTGTATCTTATTGGAAATTGCCTGTATAACGAATCGAAGTTTGCCGAGGCTATATCTGTTTTTAATAAGATGATCTCCAGGTATCCAGAAAGTAGATTTATTCCCCCGGCTCTTTTTAAGATAGGAGAAGCCTACCAGAGACTTAAACAGGATGAAAAAGCCCTGAATGCCTTTCGTAAAATAGTGGAAGACTATCCATCTTTTCCTGATGCTGACGCTGCTCAATTTAAAATAGCCAACTACTACATAAGACAGCAAGACTATAGAAAGGCAGCTACTGAGCTGGAAAAGGTAATTATCAAATTTCCCAAAAGCCCTGATCTCTCGCTTGCCTATTACTGGACAGGATATTCCTACTACGAGTTAAAGGATTATTCTAACTCAGCCTCTTATTACAGTAAATTCATAAAGCTATTTCCTCGAAGTCCTCTTTTAGGAGAAGTCCACTACAGATTAGGAGATGCTCTTTTTAAACAGAGTAAATATAAAGAAGCAGCCAGTGCCTATTTTAACGCACTTAACACTTCAAGAGAGAAAGACATCCTTATGAATGCTCTTTACAGTCTGGGGCTTTGCCAGGAAAACTTAGAGGAGTGGAGCAAGGCAGAAGAAAGCTTCAAGAAATTCATCAAGAACTATCCCAAAAGCGAGCTTACTCTACAGGCACACCTCAAACTTGCCAATGCTCTATTTAAACAAGAAAAATATCCTCAGGCTCGAGGTTATTACACCTGGGTGGTGGAAAATGGAAGAGGAAGCGAACTTGTAGTTGAAGCACAGTATAGAATTGGTGACTGCTGGTTTAAAGAAAAAAATTACAAAAAAGCTGTAATAGAGTATCTAAAAATTCCCACTCTTTACCCTCCGGATAAATTCCCTCAGGTTAAACAGTGGTCTTTCAATGCTGAATTACAGGTCGCAGAGTGCTATAAAGCTCTTGGTAAAATTGAAGAAGCAAGGAAAACCTATTCAGACATAATCAAGACTCCGGAATACAAAGAAGAATGGATTAAAAAGGCAAGGGAAAGATTGAGGGAGCTTCCAGAATGAGATCATACCTCTATCTTTTTCTGGTATTAATTTTACTATTTACGTCCTGTATCAGCCTTGCTCAGGAAAACAATAAAAAAACCTTAACAAAACTTCCAACAATCGTAGTAAAGGGAGAAGATAGGTCTTACCTGCAGATTATAAGACCAACACAGATATACTATATGCCTTACAGAGGAGAAAAAAGAAAAGGTGAGATTTCCTGGGTAATCCAGTTGCCACCGCGGGGAACCTTTAAAATAAAGCTTCCTTCTTTTCCTTCTTTTCCATCTTTTCCAGCAAGGATGAAACTCACTATTCCACCTCAAATGATAACAAAGGTACCCCCTGTATCACTTTTCCCGGTTTCTCTTTCTAAAAGTTATCTTGGTAAAGAAAAAATAGCCTTCTTCTGGAAAAAAGTGAAGGAGGGACCTCCCGGACGAGAAAAGATTGAAAAAAAAGAATTAATTCATCCTCCTCTCCAGGTAAGTCTTGTTCGTAAGGAATCATTTTTTCCTCAGGTTCGCCCTTACCTTCCCCCGCCACCCACAAAGATAACTAAAAGAGAGAAAATAAGAAAAATAAAGGCTTTTAACCTTCCTTTCTTCACGCTCTCTGGTCCATATATAAAGGAAGGGAAGATATTCATATCTCTTAAGAGGGGAATAAGAGAAAAAATAACCTTATCAAGAAAGTTTCCGGAGAGAAAAGCAGTCTTTGCCTATCATCCCCCGGTAAAATTTCCCGCAAAACCTGTTGCTCTTATCCCTTCGCCTGAGGTATCCTTAAAATCATTACCTCCTCGCCCTTATTACCATAAAAGAGAAATGCCACCCCAATTTCTTAAAGAATTATCACTTCGGGGAAGCTACATTAAAGCTTACATAAAAGAGGCAAAAGAGAAAAGAACGTCTCTATCAATAAAAGTTGCTGAAATTTCCGGGGCACCAGAGGAAAAGAAAAGACTTATCCAGCCTCCTCTAACAGCACCTCCTGTTGAAAGAGTTTACTTCCCTGAAAAAATTAAAAACCCTAAACACTACATCTTACTTCTCTCACTTGGAGTGGATGATAATAGCGGCTTTAATTATGGATTAACTTATGGAGGAGAAAAGGAAACGGGAAGATACCTTTTGACCTTAAAGAGAGATTCCTCTCCCAAGTATGCAATTTACCAGGGAACAGGCGAAACTCTATCTAAGGGAAAAGACTTTATTAAGGGGGAAATTGGATGGGGTAAGTTTAAAGAAAACGAAGCAAAAGTGTCTGTTCGGGGAAGTCAAAATACGCTCGGGCTACCTAATGCAAAAGAAAGGAAAGATACATCTATTTACCTTTCAGGAAAAGCAAATATCTTTAAGAGGTGGAAAATAAATATATGGGGAGAGAAATCAACAAGAGAGGATAAAAATACCATCGAGAAAAAATATGACGATTTTAACTATGGAATTAGTCTTGCCATGCAACCTCAAAATTCATCCTTTTTGATAGAGGGTGAAATCAACTGGGACAACCTGGCACAAACAAGCCCCTTTGAAAAAAGCAAAAATAAATACCAGGCGCTCCTGCAAATAAAATCCCTGCATCCTTTTTATCTTAACAAAACTCTCCTGCTGGAACCTGCAAGAATAGGAGTAAGAGGCATATCGGACAGGGAAGCCCAGATTGTAGGGGCTTTAAAGCTCCGCTGGTATGAGAAAAGTACCTGGGATATATCGCTTGGTGTGACCAAAGACTTCCACTTTCCCACGTTTTCCAAAACATATATCTGCCAGGACTTCTCTCTTGTAAATTTAGATCTTGAGCCTGTAAATATAGCAAGGTATACTTTAAAAACAAGCTACTCTAAACCAGAGTCAATTGACGCATCACTTGAAGTTTTCAGCCAGCAGGGAAGCGATATCGTATGGGTTTATTCCCCGGAACCCGGACTCAGCCCACAAACTGTCAGTCTCTCCCGTCAGGGTGTTACTATAAAGGGTAGATGGTATATCACCCCTTCGGTATCCCTTGAACCATCCTATACCTGGCAAACTATAACTAACCAGCAAAACCCTGGTAAAGTAATCCCTCACGAGCCTGAAAGTCATCTTCAACTTGTTTTAACTATAAATCTTCTAAAAAGAAAGGAGGATACCTTATCCTTCCAGGCAAAAGGAGAATGGCTGGATAAATTATACTACAACTTTGACCCTGGGAGCTTGCTTGAACCTGCTTCTGTTGCTCAGCTAAAGCTTACCTACAAGAGAAGAGACTGGGAAGCGTTTATTAGGGTAGAAAGTAAAAATTATCTTCTATCCAAAAATTACAAACTTTCAAAAAGCAGATTGGATTTTGGTGTAAGTCTTAAGCTATTTTAATTTAATTTCTGCAAAATAGCTGTTAAATAACCAAGAGGAGTGTTTATCTGGATATAAAGGGGAAGATGCCGCTTATCCTGGGAAAACCACACACTTATTCCATTTTTTACACCTTTTTGCTCACATACAAAAGCAGGAAAAACACCAAGATAAGTGTAAGCTTTATCTTCCCTTGACACTTCAAACTTTATATCTTTAAAACTACCGGGAGTGTCAAGTAAAAGTACCTCAAACTTCTTTCCTATTTTTAAATTTTGAGCTCTTATCCAGTAAACAAGACTAAGTATATCAAGTGGAGGAGAAGAAAGCTCTCTTACCCATTTTTTATCTCTCACCTTATCCCAGATAAAAGCCCTTATCTTATCTTTATCTTTCCTGATCTTAACCTCCATCTTTTCCTTGCGAGAATTTTCTTTAATACTAATTCTCACAAGCTGAGGATAGAGAGTTTCTGTGTCAACATAGCTTTCAACCTCATCCTTAAGCTGAAAAAAAACAGATACAATACCAGAGCTCTCAACCTTTGAGGTAAGAAAATACAGAGAACCTTCCTTTTTCTTAATGGTTTCTTCTACTTTTAAAACTTGATTCCCTGCAGGAATTCCAATTAACTTGATGGTGTAAAGAAGCGTTTCTCCTTCGGAAAAAGGAAAAGAAAAGCAGGGAGAAATCCCTGTAAAAAATACCAGAATGAAAATACCTGCCACTATTTTTCTTATCATAGTTAAAATAAAATAGCAGATTATTCCTTGCTGTCAAAAATCCTCCATAAAAGCCTGTACTCTGCTTCCAAACCAGTTCTATTTGACAAATATACAACACTCTGGTATATTATTTAACCATATTGTTAAAATAGGAGGGAACAATGCAGGTTAAAGAGCAGGCAGTAATCTGGTTACAGGGAGCAGGATGTAGTGGTTGCTCTATATCTCTTATGAACTCTGTAAGTCCTACTATACGGAACCTGCTTTTAGATGAAATAGTTCCCGGAAAACATCTTAATCTTGTATTTCACCCCACTCTGATGGCAGCAAGTGGCGAGATATCTATAGAGGTTATGCTAAGTAAAAGCAGAGAAAAGGATTACCTTCTTGTAGTAGAGGGAGCTATTCCCACAGCCAGGGATGGAATATTTGCCACTGTTGGAGAGGAAGAGGGTGTACCTGTAACATTTTATTCTCGTTTTAAACAGCTCTCAGAGAATGCTCTTGCAGTTGTAGCCCTGGGTACCTGCGCCGCCTTTGGAGGCATTCCTGGCGGAGAACCAAACCCTACAGGGGTGAAACCAGCAATGGAAGTGCTTAAAGAGGAAAATATAAATGTCCCCTGTATAAATCTTCCCGGGTGTCCACCTCATCCTGACTGGTTTGTGGGAACAATAGCCTATATTATCCTTAACGGTCTTCCTGCTCAGGAAAAATTAGATGAGCTTAAAAGACCCAAATTTATTTACGGTAGTTTAATTCATGAAAATTGTCCTCGCAGACCTTACTTTGATGAGGGTAAGTTCGCTAAAAATTTTGGTGAAGAAGGATGCTTATACGAACTGGGATGCAAAGGTCCTTTCACCTACTCGGATTGTCCTGTCCGCCACTGGAATGGAGGAGTAAACTGGGTTATAGGAGCAGGATCACCCTGCCTTGGGTGTGTAGAGCCTATCTTCCCTGACATCTCAGGACCTTTCTACAAAAAGATATCCTCCTGGGATAAGCTTAAACTGCAGGTTAAAAAGGAGAGATAATATGGAAAAAATTGTAATAGATCCCATAACCAGGATTGAAGGTCATCTTAAGGTTGAGGTAATTGTAGATGATGGTCAGGTGAAGGATGCACGTGTAGGTGGAACTCTCTTTAGAGGCTGGGAAATAATACTAAAAGGAAGGGACCCTCGAGATGCATCTCAAATCACCCAGCGAGTCTGCGGGGTATGTCCTGCCTCTCATGCCAATGCTTCTGTTTTCGCCCTTGATAACGCTTTTGGACTCGAGAACTCCATACCTGACAATGCCAGGATTATCAGAAACCTCATATTAGGAGCTAATTTCCTTCAATCCCACATTCTCCATTTTTATCATCTTGCTTCGCTTGATTTCTTTGACGTTGCAGTTTTATCTGAGTATGAAGGAAACAACCCGGATCTTATTTCTTTAAAAAAATTTCTCGGGAGAGAAGAGCTTTCTCCCTTTGTCCCGAGATACGAAGGAGACTACAGACTTGACCGCAAGAAAAATATAGAATTTGCTGCTCATTATATTAAAGCTCTTGAGATAAGAAGAAAGTGCCATGAGATGCTTGCTATATTTGGAGGAAAGATGCCTCATAACGTTGCAACGATTGCAGGGGGAGTTACAGAAAAGCCAACTTCGGACAAAATAGTCTCCTTTCTCTGGAGACTAAACGAAATAAGAGATTTTATAAACAACTTCTATCTTCCAGATACCTTATCTCTTGCTAAACCATACCAGGATCACCTTTATACAGGCTCCTCCTACAATAATTTTCTCTGCTATGGCGCCTTTGACCTTGACTCTGAAGAAATTAATCAGACAAAGAGAAACCGGCTTTTCATCCAGGGATTGGTAACCAATGATTCAAACTATCATCCACTTAATGTTGAGAACATAGCAGAAAATGTTAAATATAGCTGGTATTCTCAGGATACTTCAAAACTACATCCCTCACAGGGAAAAACTATACCAGATGAAAAAAAAGAAAAAGCTTATTCGTGGTTAAAAGCTCCTCGATATGAAGGAATTCCCTGCGAGGTAGGACCTGCAGCAAGAATGATAGTTGGCTATTACGGAGGGAAAAATAAAGTTAAAGAAGCTGTTGAGAGTGTTCTTTCTGAAATAGGAGAAAAACCATTTACACTTTCCTCAACCATTGGTAGACATATTGCAAGAGCACTTGATGCCAAAATTGTTGCCGACAGTATGGCTGAATGGGTCCTTGAATTAAAGGCTGATGAACCAGTCTATACTCCTTACTCCCTTCCTGATGAAGCAGAAGGAATGGGAATTACAGAAGCTCCCAGGGGAGCACTGCTGCACTGGATAAAGGTAAAGGATAAGCTAATAGATAACTATCAACTGGTGGTCCCTACAACCTGGAATGCCTCGCCAAGAGACGATTCAGAACAACCGGGTCCTATGGAAAAAGCACTTCTGGGATTAAAGGTAAAAGACTCTGAGAATCCCTTTGAAGTTGTAAGGTGTGTCCGTTCTTTTGACCCCTGTCTTGCCTGTGCAGTTCACCTTATAAATGCCAGAGGAAAGAATCTGGCAGAATTTCTGGTGAGCTAAATTTAAAAAGTAAAAGCTTTTAAGGGAGGAAGTTATGTTAGTCTCCGAAAGAAAACCCTGGGATGAGATATTAAACTCTCTGGCTCAAGATAAGAACATATTTATTATAGCCTGCGGAGGATGCTCTGAAGCCTGTCAAACAGGGGGAGAAAAAGGAATGCAGGAAATAAAGGAAAAGCTGGAAGAGGCAGGAAAGAAAGTAGTAGGCTCTTTCCTGGTTGATTTTGCCTGCAATAAGGTACTTATAGCATTTAAATTAAGAAGGTATATCAACGATATTTATAAAGCGGATTCAATCCTGGCAACTTCCTGTGGAATTGGAGTTCAAGCAATTGCCAGTATGATTGATTTACCTGTACATCCAGCAGATAACACTATCTACATGGGAGGGTTTTCCGGTGTCTGGACAGGAGAGGAAAGATGTCTTCAGTGTGGGGACTGTAAACTGGACATAACAGGTGGTATATGTCCTTACGCTAACTGTCCAAAAAACCTCTTAAATGGAGCATGCGGCGGATCGGACAGAGGTAAATGTGAAGTTGATCCCGAGAAAGATTGTGCCTGGGCAAAAATCTACGAAAGATTGAAGGAAACAGGTAAACTGGAAAATTTAAAAAGAATTAATCCTCCCCATAACTGGAACTTGATGCAACCTCCAGCAAGCAGAAAAAAAAGTATTTTCTGGGCTTTAGAATTTGAAGAAGAAGAAAAAGAGGTAGTAAAATGAAACTCACTGAACTTTTTAACAAAGGAAAATTCGTCGTCACATCAGAAATTGGTCCTCCCAAGGGGACAAACATAGAACCTGTTTTAAAAGAAGTGGAGGAAGAGCTAAAAGGAAAGGTAGATGCTATAAATGTTACAGATCTTCAAAGCTCGGTAATGAGGCTCGGTTCTCTTGCTGTATGCAGACTGCTGAAAGAAAGGGAAATTGAGCCTGTTTTTCAGATAACCTGCAGAGATAGAAATAGACTGGCTCTTCAGTCAGACATCCTTTCAGCCTATGTCTTAGGAATAGAAAATGTTTTATGTCTCACAGGTGATCATAATACCTTAGGAGATGACCCTCATTCAAAGCCTGTTTTTGACCTTGATTCGGTGAACTTATTAAGAGCCGCCAGAGGTCTTATCGAGGGAAAAGATATGGTGGGTAACCAGTTAGATGGTTC
>JAGGZA010000041.1 GCA_021162265.1 Candidatus Aerophobota bacterium
ACACAATATTTTTTGTCAAGCGCATGCACTAAGCTGTAGCTAAATTTTTAAAAGTGCATTAGGAGAGAAGTGAAAAACCTCTCCATCGAGATGATATTACTGGCAACTTTTAATTTTTCTCAAAAGAAATTGAAAAAATTTGCCACTAATTTAACCCCCTCTGGTAAAATTCATCTTGATAATCAGGAATTTAGCCCCTACTTCTCAAAAATCGGTGGCTAATTTGCTTATTTTTCTCTATGTAGCTACTAAAATAGCCTCTTTTACATCAAATATATCAAATTTTATCTTTTTATCGCTTTGCTTTAACAAGCAGGTCTTTTTTCCCTTAAAAACCTTATTGGTTTTGAATTTCCTATTATCTGCCTACTTGACATCTGTTATTGTATCTCCTTATTGAATTTATCTTTATACGGCATGATGTTGAATAAAAACTATCTTTTTCTTACTATCGACCGGACATTCTGTGTTGCAGTCGGGAAGAGATGAGCAACGATTGAGGCCGACAAAACCCAAAGTAGAAGGCCAGAAACAATTACTCAGAGAGCTTGCTGCAGTTTTCCAGCTACTCCAAAATAAACTATTATTGTTTCATTATAAGCCCATTTCACAGAGGAGTCAAACAGTGGTGAGTGAATTAAACCCTAAATACTCTATATGGCTAATATTTCTTCTTTACTCCAGTAACTTACTCATCCTTTCCACAAATTCCCTGGCAGAATCCAGGGCATTTCCAACTTCCTCTTCTGTGGTAAAGAAAGAAGTGCTGTACCGGTCCTGGTGTCTCATCTCCCTGTAATGATCAAGCAGCTTAACCCATTTTTCTTCCAACAGCCCTTTATCCACATACCTGTTCTCCAGATATCTTGCTACAGCAAAGTGTGATTTTTCCCGGAAACCATCAGCGAAAAGGATAGCACGTGCTGCATGGAATATTGCCAGATAACTAACAAGAACGCAAGATCTCAAAGAACCGCTTTGAAAACCATTTTCAGCTTCTTTTAATCATGCCTCAGCAGTCCTTATGCTCTCCTTTGCCCTCTGTTTAGACTTTGGTATTTTCCTGAGTAATCCCGATTTAAGCAGCTCATCTACACTACATTTCATTCTCCTCCCCGTACAGAATTATTGAACCGAAGTGCAGTGCATGATAGAAAAGAGGGTCTTCTTTTTCTATGGTTTGCAGCTTTTTGTCATCAAGAATTAAAACTTTTACATCCTCTATTTTCTTTCTGAGCTCTGAGGTTAACTCTGCAATCTCTTCTTCCTTTGTTTTTTCCACCTTGACCCACAAATCAACATCAGAAAAATTTGTGTTTGTACCCTTTGCACAGCTTCCGTAAAGACCAGCTGCCCTTACAAATTTGTGCTTTTTGAAGACTTTAGGATCAACTGCAAGAATATTTAACATTATTCTTACTGCTTTAACTTTGTAGTTATCTGCAACAGAGAACTTATTTTTATTCTTTTTTACCAGGTTTTCCTTAGTAAGTATCTCAAAGTATTTAGATACCAGGCCCTTGCTGAGCTTCAACTTTTTTGCTATTTCATTAACCCCAAAAGGCTGCGCGGAGTAAATAACCTCTTTGATGATTTTTACCCTTTGTTTAGTGGAGAAAATCTTTTCCATGTTCATGATATATAAACTATTTGTTCATAATTTATAAACTTTTTGTTCACACCTATTTTATCGATTTAGAGGAAGTTGTAAACTCGGTGTCCATATAGTGTCCATTTTAGGTACAAAAACATACAAATTCATACAAGTTGATGAGGCAAAAACCCCCCTATAACAGGTCGGAGGTATTTTTTTCTTTATTTTGGCGGGAAAAAAGAAAACTGTTAAAATTGGCTTCTGCGACCAGTGTTTTCTTCTTAGCAAGAACCTGCTCTGCAAGATGCTTGTTGGGTCCTACTGCTTTCCTGTGTCTTTTGCCGTACTGGTCCCTGAGGCACTTTTTTGTCGAATTTTCCGTGGTTGTGCTGGACTTTTGGCAACTTTTTGCAAATCTGCAAAAAGTTGTCATCTTTTGTTGATTGCCCTTTGGCTTATTACTTCTCGTATCCAGCCCTTACAACATTCTCGGCGCTTCCCTCTTTTGAGTCCAACCGAGCCTGCCAGAGACGGTAAAGCCAAAAAATCTCTTAACATTTGCCTTTTTACGAGTTTTCCACCAAAGCTGTAATTTTTCTGTGGGAGATAGATTTGTATCGTTTCCCAATTGTCGCTTGATAATATCTTTCAGATTATCGTCAAGCTTCTTTGTTGTTAGGTATCAATTAAATCCTAAAATTTTACTTGTTTTGTAATTTTAGGTAGACGACTTGATGCGACGATGCGTGGTGGACTCCACAAGGTCGTATAATGAATATTCGATGGTATCTAAGAACCAGTAGCCGTTTCTCGTAATCGTTTTGCTCTTAGTAATCTCTATTTTCTTTTTGAATAGCGGGCCATTGGTCACGAAGGTGTGGTATTCTCCAATGATAATGCAGTCATTTTTCCTTCAAAACACACTTTAAAGTCCTGGCATCAGCTCATATCCTTAGAGGTTAATACAGCTCGGGAGTATTGTAATCAACATCTACTATTTTTAGTTTAATGTAAGAAAAATCGCCTGAATCCAGCTTCCACACTCCCTGCCCTTCAGTTGGTATCCGTATGCCATGAAACTCACCGTAACCACTTATGGGTGTTGACCACGTTTTTTTTATAAATTCTCCACCTGCGTCCATATAGCGTTCAGCAACAAAGTTAAGCAGATCTCCATCTTCACTAAAGTAGAAAATGGCAGAAGCGCTCACTCCCCGGTAACTCATGGTAGCCCTGGCAGATGTTTTATCAACTGCTTTCCACTCAATATAATCATTAAGAGCTGCGGTTGGAAACCACATAATCTCATTGAGATATCTAACCAGCACTCCCTGGTCTATTTCTTTCTGGTCCGGTTGCATCGGCAACTTTTATGAGAGAGAAAAGTTTAATTAGCATGTTACCCCGACCCTCATAGTAACTATCTCTTCCCTTTATAACAAAAAAGGGGAAAGGCTTCATGGTAACATACCAGATGAATCCAGGCGGCTTTGTCCTGTAGTACTGGGTGGCTTTAAAAGGCATCCAGGAGCCTCCCTGTTTGGTTCTAAAGAATCCCTCTTGTTTTAGCCGAACAGAAACTATTTTCTCTTTTCCTGTAATCTGCGCTCTTTGCAACCACCTTTGTACAGGTTCTGGCAGCTTTGTCACATCCTCCTCTGTAATGATTTCAGCCTTATCCTTACCAATTTCAGCAAACAGTTTTTTAACTTCACCTTTTACCTTTCGCTCAAACATTACGCTGCCGATACTAACCACTCCAAGATATACAACACCAACTGCCACCACAAAACCTATAATCCGCAGTGCTATTTTCATTTTTGCTATCTCCTTCTTTGAGTTTTAAATACACCTGCACAAATTCCAAATAATGTCTTTCTCTTTAGACCGCAGCCAAGTATTTCCCATAATCAACAACATCATATTTTTGATTTACTCCTCTTTTTGATTTACTCCTCTTCTATTTTTACTGCTGTTCCGTAACATAAAATCTCAGCAGCGCCCTGCATTATCATAGAAGTGGCAAATCTTACATTGGTAACTGCATCTGCACCAAGTCCTTCTGCCTGTTTTACCATTCTTGCTATTGCCTCTTCCCTTGCGTCACTCATCATCTTGGTATAACCTTTTATCTCCCCTCCCACAAGGTGCTTTAAACCTGCCATGATATCTCTCCCAAGATGACGAGTCCGGATGGTATTTCCTCTCACCAATCCCAGTGTTTTCACAATTTTTTTTCCGGCTATTTTTTCCGTGTTCACCATGATCATTGCTATCACCTCCTATAATATTCATTTCTGTAATATAAACAATAAATGACAATAAATCAGGGTTTTCTCAGGTATCCAGAAGAGGTTGATATAGTGCTTATTAAAAAATTAATTGCGGAACAAAAATCACAGGGGAAAGTGCAGGAAAATTCAGCTAAAAGCTCCTCCACATCTCAAAGAGAAGATAAAAAGCTCATAAACATGCTGTTTTATCAACACCGCTAATAAATTCAACGAACCTACTCCTGTTTTCTTTGCAGAATATTCTTTGGTTTTATTTTCTTATATAAAATCCGGTTCGTGTTTCTTTAATAATTTTCTCTTCGGGCTTTTTGGTAAACATACTCACTACTACCATGGTAATCACGGAGATAACAAAGGCATAAAAACTAAAATGCATTGGAAGAGGTGCTATGAATTGATGGATAGCTCCGAAGATCACAGCAGAGACAAGCCCGATAAGCATGCTTAAAATCCCTCCTTCTCTTGTAGCCCTTTTCCAGTAAAGCCCGAATAACAAAGGGGTAACAAAACAGGCAAGCATTATTCCAATCCCCATCCAGATTAACCAGGCCAGCAAAGCAGGTGGCCTTATTGCCATGATCACAGTGATGACAGCAAATCCAGCAACAGATACTCTACTTATCATATTAACTTTTTTATCAGAAGCATGGGGATTTATTAGACTTTTATAGATGTCCCATCCCACACAACTGCCAATAGTTAAAAGAAGTCTGTCGGTAGTGGACATAACCGCGGCCAGGATGACCACCCCAAATAAAGCCCAAACCGGGGAGGGCATTATATGCTCCACGCTGGCAATAAAAGAATAATCAGGATGAGATACAGAAAGAACACCTTCTTCCACCATCACTCTGGCAGCAAATCCCACCATTTTAATAAGATACATTATCACAACATATATAGCAAAAGCTGCAAGAGGAGCCCATCTGTAGTATTCTCTCTTCTTTGCTGTGAGAACATTGTTAACTATGTGAGGAGCAGAACCAAGCCCCATGGCAAGAAGAAAGAAAAAGGACACTATAAAAGCAGGAGTTAAAAAAGCATAAGAAGCATAAGGGGGGTGTTGCTGAGGAAAAGCTAATTTAAGATAATTTGGATCTATTTCTCCTAATACTTTATTTATATGAGTAAACCCTCCAGCAAATGAAATTACAAAAGGAGCTGCACAAAGAACCCCTATAATAAGGATTAATCCCTGAATAAGAGTAGTCCAGGCTACAGCATAAAGTCCTCCCATAATTACATACACCATCACTATGCCTGCTCCAATTAAAAGTGCCTGCAAGTGAGTTATACCTAACAGCCGGGTAAGAACAATACTTATAGCTCGATATTGACCAACAAGATAAATTGCTGAGGTTATAAGCACAGCGATACCAGAAACCGCTCTCATTGCTCTTGGTGAATAAAATCT
This sequence comes from Candidatus Aerophobota bacterium, assembly GCA_021162265.1. Classification (GTDB taxonomy): domain Bacteria; phylum Aerophobota; class Aerophobia; order Aerophobales; family B3-G15; genus CBFDTW01. The sequence continues at coordinate 5,303 of JAGGZA010000041.1, forward strand.
GTGAGAAAAATAATCCTGGATAGTCATGTATTTTTTTTCCTGACCAACCTTGTGCAGTTTAGTTCCATAAACAAGAATGCAAATTGCGCAGGAAAGAGGAACAAATATCTGCTCCCAGATGGTAGGCCAGCCTCCTATGTACCCCAAACCAGCCACTCCCAAAAGAGTCATACCACTTGTGCAGGAGGCAATAATTAAAATAGTAAACATCCAAAAACCAAGGGATCTTCCCGCTACCACATAATCTTCAGCAGTTCTTATTTTCTTAGAAGCCCAAGCTCCTATGCCCAATATTATCATAAGATAAACAAGTATTACCAAGGTTGTTATCGTTTTAGACATTTTCCCCTCTTTATGTATTTTTACTTTTCAGAAACTCTGTATAATTTACCCCAGAAAAATAACACACCTATTATCCCGCAAGGCACCAAAACTATAGTAAGGAAGGTTTTTAGAGGCAAACCGAATATCTGCACGTTTTCACCTCCTCTATTATGCCATATAGTGCCATGATAACATGTGACAAAACATATAACAAAAAAATCATAGAAATCCCTCTTTTTCAAAACTAAGACCAAGATTTTCCAGCCTTCTGGAAAGCTGTTTTATTTTGCCTGGCAAAAACTTTATAAATTTCCTTGCCTTTGAAGTAGCCACAGCCCCTTCAGATGAAGGCTTTACCAGATTTTGGTGTTCCAATACCCTTAGAGAATATCTAACCTTATGCTGTGGATATCCACTAAGCTCTGATAATTTTATAATGCCAATTGGAGCCTTTTCAACAACAAATTTCAAGATAGTGGCATGCCTTTTTATTAACTCTATTTCCTGCTCAAGCCTGGACAACATCTGTCTCTCCGGAGACCAAATTAAAATTTTTTAAGAACAAAAAAGGCTTGCAGGAGAATCTTCGTAGAAAAATACTTCGGGAAATTAAATGTCAGAGATTTTCAATTTTTATCTAATTTTGAATTTACTTGATTTTCAAAATAGTCAGAAAAACATTTCTCTTGATAAAATTTACCAGAATTTTACAAAAAGTCAAACTGCGCGCGCTAAGTCAGCTAAAATAGTGACATATGTCCCCAAAAGCTATAATAAATTCCATAGGAAAAGCCAGAATAAGTACAACCTCCTTTTAAGAGGTCCTGCCCGAAATTGGAGG
>JAGGZA010000109.1 GCA_021162265.1 Candidatus Aerophobota bacterium
TCACCACAGGATGTCGCAGGCTATTTATTACATCGCATATTGCCATTACTGCTGTTAACGACCCTCCAGGAGAGGTGATTCTTATACCAATGGGGGCTGTTCCCGGTTTAGAATCAAGGTTCATCAGCGCAAGGATAACTTCATCTGCTTTTCCGGTATCTATGTCTCCAGATATACTTACCCAGTCATTTATATCTATTTGGGGCATTTTTGCGAAAGAAGATGTACTACATATCAGGAGCAAAAATAAAAAAATACTCACTATTAACCCTTCTCTTTTTGTCATTATTTATTTCCTCTGTTTTTTGTTCTCAGAAAAGGAGCATATCCTCAATTATTTCTTCCATTGTATGGACCATACCTTTGCTTGGTACCCATAAAGCCACATCCTGGAGAAGAGAGGATATTCCAGGGTCTATATTAATGGGAAAATTTCCTCTTAGTATTTTAGCGTACCTTTCTCCTGCTAAAGCTCTGGCGTATGCCGTAATTTTTTTTCTTTTTTCCTCTGTTACTCTATCTTTACCAGGCAGAATTATAATAGTAACCCCCTCCAGCCTGTAACTTTGAGGCTCCAGCCTGCGTATCTTGGCTACACCAACGTACCTTGTCTTTTCAATTACTGTTCTACAGAGTTTACCGTAAGGTACAGGGTTATCTTCTATTTTTTCTTCACCTTCAAAACTTACACTAAAAAACTCTTCTATATAAATCATTCCTGCACCTTTAAAATTTAAGGACTTTTCTTTTTTATTATGTTAAATAATCCAGGGTTGTCAATGATTGAAGTTTTATTTTATCTTTTAACAGAAGTTTGACATAAGGATGTTATAGCTTATAATTTTAGGACACCGAAATTTCTAAAGGAGAGGATAAGTCATGAGATTACCTTCCTGGCTCACTAAAAAGTTCTCTTCTGCTGAAGCAGAGGGAATAAGGAATATGGAAAAGCTTTTAAAGTCTCTTTCGCTGCATACTGTATGTCAAGAGGCAAGGTGTCCCAATATTGGCGAGTGCTTTTCCAGGAAAACCGCTACCTTTATGATTTTAGGGAATATATGTACAAGGAATTGTCGTTTCTGCGCAGTTAAGAAGGGTACTCCCTTGCCTCCGGATCCACAGGAGCCGGAGAATGTAGCAAAAGCGGTGGATAAGCTTGGATTGAAGTATGTTGTTATAACCTCAGTAACTCGAGATGATTTGCCAGATGGAGGAGCGCATCAATTTGTCAGGACAATAAACTCCATTAAAAAATTGTGTGGGGATAGAACTTTGATAGAAGTTTTAATTCCGGATTTTGGTGGAGTGATGTCTTCTTTAAGAAAAGTATTGGAGGCAAAACCTCTTGTCTTGAACCACAATCTTGAAACTGTTCCGAGACTATACGCCAAAGTGAGACCTCAAGCAAATTATCAACGCTCTATTGAACTTCTGGAAAGGTGTAAAAAAATATCTCCTCAGATCTATACGAAATCGGGGTTGATGGTAGGTCTGGGAGAAAAAATGGACGAGGTAATTGAAGTAATGAAGGACTTAAGAAGTGTAAACTGTGACATTTTAACTATAGGTCAGTACCTGAGACCAACTCCAAAGCATCTTGAGGTGAAAGAATTTATACCTCCAGAAATTTTTTCCCGATATAGAGAAATCGCTTATTCCCTCGGTTTTATCTATGTTGCCTCTTCACCTTTTGTCAGGAGTTCTTATATGGCAAGAGAGTGGTTAAAAAATTTAACCACTCCCCTATCCTTATACGGCTGAATGAATTATTAAATTACGTTAGGTTACCTTTTTTATAGCTTCTATTACAGTATTTACAAGGCTATCTGTGTCAAGCCTCTCCATTTTAAATAACTCTTCAGCAGGACCTGAACCAGCGTATCTTTTTATTCCTAATTTTTTAAAGTAGCAACTCAGGGAGTTTTCAGCTAAAAAGTTAGCCACTATACTTCCCAGTCCTGTTTTTACATTGTGATCCTCGTAAGTTATTACTATACCAGTTTTTGAAGCTTCTCTCAAAACTTCAGCATCAAGCTTACTCCAGCAGGAAATATTTACCACCTTAACACTATATCCCTTTTCCTTTAATACCTGCCAGGCCTGGATAGCTTTATGAAGGAGGGTTCCGGTGGAGATAATGGTAGCCTGATTTCCCTCTCTTATTATATCTGCTTTGCCGTAAGTAAATTGATAGTTTTCTCCAAAAAAAGGCAGGCCATCCTCAGATAGAATAACAGGCAATTTTGATCGTCCCACTCCTACAAAGAAGTTGCCTGGATGAGTGGCAATGTATCTTATAACTTTGTCTGTTTGGTTAGCATCAGCAGGAATTATTATTTCAAATCCAAATAAATTATTAATTACTCCTCCATAATCAATACACTGGTGGGTTTTTCCATCCTGGCCTACATCTATACCGTTATGAGTGCAAACCAGTTTTAAGTTTGTGCGATTGAGGTCATTTAGCCGATGCTGGTTATAAGTTTCATCTACTCCAAATACACCAAAATCTGAAAAAAATACTATCACTCCTTGAGTGGATAGAGCACCTGCGACGGCAGCGGTATTATGTTCCTGAATTCCTCCTTCAAAAAACCATTCAGCACAAGATTTGGCAAATTCATCTGTTTTTACCGAGCCCAGGAGATCGCAATCAAACACAGCTATTGGGGTTTTTCCTTTTTTTGTTTTGTTGGCTTCCCCGATACTCTGAAGGGCTTTCCCAAAGGCGCTGCGGTTGGCTACTTTTTCTCCTTTTTCATAGACAATATATTTGCCCGGGCTAATATCAATTTCTGGTAAGGTTTTCTCTTTAAATTCAATTTGAGGAGGTTTAGTGGTTTTTCTTAAATTAAAATATTTTTCAAGGTTCTCATCAACACCCAGCTCTTTAAGCGCTCTTTTACATTCCTCTACTGATAGGGGTTTCCCATGATACTGGAACTTGTCTTCCATAAAGGATACTCCTTTACCCATAATTGTGTGAGCAAGTATCGCCACAGGAAAATCTTTATTCCTAACCGCCTCTCTTAGAGCTCTGTAAATTTCCTGATGGTTGTGTCCATCGATTTCAATTACCTTCCACCCATCGGCGAGGTAATTTTCCTTTATATTTTGAGGCATAATCTCTTTAAGTGGTCCTGAGAGTTGAAGAAGATTATAATCGATAATTACAGTTAAGTTGGTGAGATTGTATTTTTTGGCAAATCTTCTGGCTTCTCCTACCTGACCTTTAGATTGTTCTCCATCACTCATAACTACGAAGGTATGAAAGTCTTTTTCCATAAGTTTGGCAGCAAGGGCAAAGCCACATCCTGCGGATAGACCTTGTCCAAGGTTCCCTGTGCTCCACTCAACTCCTGGTATATCTCTTTCTATATGTCCCTCAAACATGCTTCCGGTCCTGCGGAAATTAGCGATAGCATCATCAAGATTAAAGAAGCCAAGATGCCCGAGGGTTACGTAGACCCCGGGAGAGGTATGACCGTGACTTACCACTATTCTGTCTCTATCCGGGTGATGAGGGTTGTCTGGCCATACTCGAGCACAGAACCACAAAGTAAGGTAAATATCTATGGAAGACATGGAACCTCCGGGGTGTCCGGAGGCGGCAACTGTAGTCATTTTCAATATATCGCCTCTTGCTGTTTTAGAGAGCTTTTTTAATTCTTCTATTTTTTCTTTATCCAGGCTTTCTTCTTCGAATCCCCAGCAAATTCTTCTTTTTTCTTTTTCCATTTTACTCCTCTTCCTCGTATTGAATTGCTTCAGTTGGGCATTCTTCGGCCGCCTCTTTTATTTCCTCTTCAAATTCATTAAAGTCAGCGTCTTCTTTGACCGTGGCAACATCATCCACTTCAAAAACATCAGGGCAGGTTTCCTCACAAAGCCCACACCCTGTGCAGGCATCCTCATCTATCCATACTTCTACAATTGCCATCTTGCTCCTCCTCTTAATTAAATTTTTGGTCTATACCTATAGCAAATTAATTAAAAATGTCAATTGACAAATCTATAGTTTGGTATATAATTTTGCAGAACTTGCTTTGTAATTTATTTTTAAATTTTTAAGATGATTTTTCAATAAGATGATTTTTTAAGGAGAGAAAATGAAAATAGAGTTAATAGCTCCTACCTGGATAGAGAAGGTTCAGGTGAAGAGAGCTAAAAGGGAAAAGGTTTTTAAAATTCCTCCTCTTGGGCTTTTAAATGTAGCTGCAGTAACTCCTCCTGATATTAAGGTAAGTCTTACTGATGAGAATGTTGATTCTATAGATTTTGATAAGGATGTTGATCTTGTAGGTATAAGCACTATGACTTCTGCTGCTCCACGAGCCTATGAGATTGCCCGTCAGTTTAGAAAGAGAGGGGTTCCTGTGGTGCTTGGAGGTCCTCATGTGTCAGCTTTACCTGAGGAAGGACTTCAACATGCTGATGCAGTTGTGGTTGGTGAAGCAGAGGGTGTCTGGGAAAGATTAATAGATGATTTTATTCATGGCGGGAAGGATTCTTTAAAGAAAATTTATAAGAATGATACTCTACCGGACCTTTCAAAGATTCCCTTTCCCAGGTGGGATATTTTAAAAAAAGAAAGATATGTGGTTAATAAGGTTCTTCATCTTACAAGAGGTTGTCCTTATAACTGTTCTTTTTGTTCGGTAACTCAGCTTTTTGGCAGAAAGATAAGGTCTCGTCCTGTAGATAAAGTGGTTGATTTTATCAAGGAAAATATAGGAAAAGGATTAAGCGGAAGGTTTTTTGTTTTTCTTGATGATAATATCATGGGAAATAGAAAGTACGCCAAAGAGCTTTTTCATGCTCTTATCCCTTTAAAGATAATCTGGATGAGTCAGTCCTCTATAAATGCAGCCTATGATAAGGAGCTTTTAGATTTAGCAGCTAAAAGCGGATGTAAGGCTCTTTTTGTAGGTATTGAGAGTATATCAGAGGGTGCTCTTAAAGAGGTAGGGAAGACTCAAAACAGAGTTGAGTTTTATGAGGAAGCAATAAAAAGGTTTCATCGTCATGGAATATTTATTCACGGAGCTTTTATATTTGGTATGGATGATCACGATAAAAGTATATTTAAGACAACAGTGGACTTTGTAAACAAAGTGAAATTAGATGGTGTCCAGTATTCTATTTTGACTCCTTTACCCGGGACCAGGTTTCATAAGCAAATGGAGAAGGAAGGCAGGATTATTGATAGAGACTGGTCAAATTATGACTGTGGGCATGTAGTATTCAGACCAAAGAAGATGACCCCGGCAGAGCTTGACAGGGGAATGGCCTGGGCATATGTTAAGAGTCTTAGTTTGTCTTCCATCTTCAGAAGAATTACGGGAGTTTTCTCAGGAGGAAGATGGAAATATGCTTTGCCTCTTTTTATTTTTGATATTTACTACAGGAGAACCTGCTCAAAGATGAAAGAAAGGGTGGATAATCCAATGGTTCAGGAGGAAAAAAAGCATGAGATAATGCCTGTTCTTGGCAATAATTAGGTTATGTTGTAGCCAGGAATATTTACTTTTTTATAGTGATGCTTTTAAACTATGAGGATGAACTACCTTCAGCTGGTCTTAAGAAGGCAAGATTTTCGGGGCTTAGTTCTCGATAAGTGGCATAAGCCAGTTTAATTCTTTCCTCTACCTTCTGGAAAACATTTTCAAATCTGGATATATGGAAGGTATATTCAGCTGGTTCGACCCAGGCAGAGTTGAAAGAGGCAAGTTCACCAAGGCGGTTGAGAATACTTTCAGTATCGCCATACCTTTCCTGCATAATACTTACATTACCCATTCCCCAGTTATAAGCAAGAGAAGCTAAGGTAGCATCTTTAAATTCGTTAAGCAAAAACTTATAATAAATAGTTCCCACTACTATATTCAGTTCAGGGTCAAATTTTACATCTTCCCAGCTGAATTTGCCGTATTCATTTAGTACTTCGGCAATCCACTTCTTTTGAGATCTAAGACGTACGACATCTTGATAAGCCCATATTGTAACACCCATAAGCCCATATGCATTTTTCCTGCTAACTGCCCAGGGATTAAATTGAGATTCTCTTTTTATAAGAGAAGCGATTAAGGAAATAGGAATTCCCGTTTTTTGGGAAGCTTTCACTATTTCACTTAAAAAAGGTCTCATCTGGAGAAAGTAAGACTTTTCTTTCCCCTTTAACTGACTTAAGACCAATCTGTAAAAAGAGGTATCCTTTTTGAGGGAAGTATAGTAATAATTTATGTTCTTGTAATGGTCAAAAAAGGATTGCAGGTACTCCACTGTTTTAAGATAGCCTTTCGGTCCCTTTGGATAGTAAATTATATAAGTTGGCGAGGAAATGCAGAAGATAAGAAATGTAAAAAATATCCCTGCTACTCCCCACTTTATTAATTTTTTTATTTTTTTCTGTATAGTTTTTATCATATAGACTCTTTTTTTATTTTGTTTCTTATATTGTAGGAAAAATTAAGATAGTGGCAAGTTTTTAGTTGACTTTGTAAAATTTCTTTGCTATTTTTTAAAGTAGCTTTAGAAAAGGGAGGTGAAATAGATGATTTATGAGAAGAGAATAGTCTCAACTATTGTTTGGGGTTTAATATTTGGATTTATTTCGTGGGGAATTGCCCGGATATGCGGAGCTCTTCCCTTATCTGGTGCTGTTAGTATTATTCTTTCCCGAACTATTCTTGGTTTTGTTATTGGAATTAGTGCCTGGAGAATTGCCTGGTGGTGGCATGGAATTTTGCTGGGATTATTCTTTAGCCTGCCTTCAGGATTTGTCTCTCTGTGGTTGGGATATGGTTGGGGAAAAGGATTTGTACCTGCATTGGTTACAGGAATAATTTTTGGTTTCCTTATAGAACTTCTGACTACTGTAGTTTTTAAAGCTGA
>JAGGZA010000107.1 GCA_021162265.1 Candidatus Aerophobota bacterium
CCCTGAGGTGGATAGAGGAGCATATGATTCCCTATTATCCCTTAGGTGTTGTAAAAGAGGGAAATGAGTAATTGACACAGTAGCTTAAATGGGTTATAATTTGGATCAAGGTAAAAAAGAGGAGGTTCTGATGAGGAGATCCTTTAAATATATTGTTGTTGGAACGGTGGTGAGTTTTATTGCTTTCTTTTCCTTTACCAGAGTTCCAATAGAGATTATTAAGAAATTTTCTTTTTGGAGGAAATCCTTCAAGCAGGTTTTGGTAAAGGGAAATAGTTTCAAACATTCAGGATGCGATGTAATCACAAGTGCTTCTATTCGTGTTGACAATTTTTCTCGGAGTGACAAGAAATCCTAATGATGGAGACAGCTACTTAATAAATCCTGAAGCTGGCAAGTTGCTACGCAAATACAGGTGTCTGCCGCACCATAGTAAATTTTTACCTCTCCATCATCTTCCAGGATAGCGCCACAGGTAAATATTACATTCGGGACATCACCTGTTCTCTCGTAATATTCCTTGGGAGAGAGAATGGGAATTTTTGACCTTCCTATTAATTTGGAGGGATTGTCAAGATCAAAGAGAGCACATCCTAAGCGATATATTCTACCTGCTCCTGTTCCTTTTACTCCATGGTATATCTCCAGCCATCCTTTCTCTGTTTTAATTGGAGGAGCTCCTGCTCCTATCTTGTCCGAGTCCCAGAATCCTGGACGTATTTCCATGGCTACCTTAGACCTTCCCCAGTAAATTGTGTCTGGAGAATAGGAGATCCATATATCACCTGTAGGACCTGTAGATGGTCTATCGAAACGAATAAAAAGGTTGTTTATCCTTTCAGGGAATAAAGCTGCATCCTTGTTTCCTGGTTGTGATACAAGAGCGAGGCGCTTAAAATTTTCAAAATTATATGTTTCAGCAAGAGCAATTCTTGGACCGTACTTGGAGTAAGCAGTATAAAAAATATAATACTTGTCTTCGAAAGGGGTAATTCGAGGATCTTCCACTCCTCTTTTTTCGTAAGTAGCAAATGGTTCCTCATTTGAGGCTTCCATAACTGGATTTTTTCCTATTTCAAAGTTGTAACCGTCATAACTTCTTGCAAGGACAAAGCAGGATTTTCCCTCCAGAGTCTCAACTCTCAAAAGCAGAAGATATTCCTTCCCGTACTTTACTGCTCCAGCGTTAAACACAGTGTTGCAGGCAAAGGGGATATCATCACGATCAATAATAGGATTTCCTTCAAACCGTTTGACAAGGTCCTGAGGATATTTGTGTAGGTGGTGCATCTTTATCTCCCTGTTTTTATTTTGGCTTATATTCAATAGCGGAAAAGTATTATTTGTCAAGTTGCCTTTTAGAGGGAATGTATTAAAATATATAAAACTGGGGATGTAGCTCAGTTGGGAGAGCGCTTGCTTTGCACGCAAGAGGTCAGGGGTTCGAATCCCCTCATCTCCACCAGTGGGAGCAAGGTGTGACCTATCAGGTCTTAACGCAGAAATGGAGACCACAAACTTTCCAAGAAATCGTTGGTCAGGACCATATAATTCACACTTTAATAAATTCCATTTCTCTTGAAAGAATCAATCACGCTTACCTTTTTGCTGGTCCTCACGGGACCGGTAAAACCAGTACAGCTCGTATTTTTGCCAAAGCTCTAAATTGCGAAAAGGGACTCACTCCCTCTCCCTGTAATAAATGCTCCAACTGCCTTGAAATCAGCAGAGGAGAATCTCTTGATGTTTTGGAGATAGATGGAGCATCTAATAGAGGAATAGATGAGGTGAGAGACCTAAGGGAAAGAGTGAATCTTTTCCCTATAAAGGGGAGATTTAAGATTTACATCATTGATGAGGTTCACATGTTAACCAATCCCGCCTTTAATGCTCTCTTAAAGACAATTGAAGAACCCCCTTCTCATGTAATCTTTATCTTTGCTACTACGGACCCAGAGAAGGTTCCTGCAACTATTATATCCCGTTGTCAGAGGTTTGATTTTAGGAAAATAGGACTTTTTGATATTCTGGCTCGTCTAAAGCAAATCGTTGAAAAGGAAAAAATTGTTACTACTGATGAATCACTTCAACTTATAGCCAAAGCTTCTGAGAACAGTATGAGAGACGCAGAAAAGATTTTAGATCAGCTTATATCTTACACTCGTGGAAATATAAAAGAAGAAGATGTGATTCAACTGCTGGGCATGGTAGAGACGGAGTATCTTGCAAGTTTCACGGAAAACCTGTATAGACGTGAGCCTCTTTCCAATATAAAACTTTTGCATCGTATTTTAAGAGAAGGCAAGAATCCTCAATGGATAGTGAAGGATTGGTTGCACTGGCTGAGAGACCTTGTTATGTTTAAGCTGGGGGAAAAGGAGGTTTTTTCTTTTCCATTAAAGTATGCTAATTTACTTGGAAACCAGAGTCACTACTTCTCAATCAGTCAGTTAATGAGTTTCATAGAGCACCTCTCTCGTGCGGAAAGGGAGATTCGTTTTTCATCAACTCCTCATATTTATCTTGAGGTATTAATGGTCAAGCTTTGCTCTTTTGAGTTTGAAGTAGAAAAGCTCAAAGAGGAAGACCCTCACCTTGCCTTTATTTATAA
>JAGGZA010000138.1 GCA_021162265.1 Candidatus Aerophobota bacterium
ACAATTATAACTATCAGCTGGATATAAGATAAAGCAGCAGCATATCCTAAGCTAAAATGTTTAAATCCCACAAGATAATTGTAATAGGTAATAGTCTCGGAAGACTCTCCTGGTCCTCCCTGGGTAAGCAGTACCACAAGGTCAAATAGCTTAAAAGCATCCATTACCCGGATAAGTATAGCCACAATAATTACAGGTTTTAACAATGGCAAAAGAATATGTGTAAATACCTTCCAGCCGGATGCTCCATCTATAGCAGCTGCTTCTCTCAGTTGCTCTGGCACAGATTGAAGACCAGCCAGGATAACCACCATCATAAAAGGAGTCCACTCCCAGGTATCACTGATTATTATAGAAGGCAAGGAAAAACTGGGATTGGACAGCCAGGGAATAGGTGATAAATTCACTCCTCGAATAATATAATTGAGAGGTCCATACTCATAATGATATATCTGCCTCCAGGTACATCCCACCACTACAGGAGCTATTACCATTGGGAGAAGAAAGAGCGTACTGATTAAAGTCCTTCCACGAAGAATTTTGTCCAGCAACATAGCAATAGTAAGACCTATTAAAAACTGAGAACCAACGCCGAACAAAAGAACCTTACCTATGTTGAGCATTGCATTCCAGAACCTTGGTTCCTGAAAGAGCCTTATATAGTTACCAAGTCCAATAAATTCGGGAGGGAAACCCATTGCCAGCTCCCATGAGTTAAAGCTAAGCCAGAGAGAATAAATCAAAGGGAAAATAGAAATAACAAGCAAGATGCCAACACAGGGAAGGATAAAAATAAAGGGCATTGCCTTTTCTATATTTAGCTTATGTTTTTCTTTCATTGGCGTAAAGCAAAGTAAGGGGCAGGGTAAACCCTGCCCCTCAATATCTTAATCCCACAATCCTGCTTTTCTCCAACCAGCTATCAGATCCCTGTAAAGCTGCTTTTGCCTTTCTCTACCGAATCTATTAGTTATCCTGTTCCACTCCTTGGCAACTTCATCAAGAGCTTGTTTAGGATTCTTTCTACCGCTAAGTGCCTCTGTTATCTTTCTTCCCAGAACATCCTCGTATTGTTCTGCTCCAGGAATTACCAGCTCTGGGTAACCCGCTTCCATATTAGATTGAACACCTTCCAGATATATCTTTGCAGCCTCTATTGTTGGAAACATCTCATATTCCTCTGGATGCTGGAAATGGGAATATCTATAAGGATCAAGACCTGTTTTAGCAGTAGAAACATCATCTATACTGGTTTTATAAGACACGTGCCAGATTACCTCATAGGCTTCCCAGGGATGTTCAGATTCTTTGGCTATTCCTAAAACTCTCCCGCAGGGCATCATAGCACGTCGGTAGAGTTTTCCGTTTCTTACTACTCCAGGAACAGTGGTAACTCCGATTTTCCCCACAATTTTTGATTGAGCAGGATCAGCTCCCTTCTTACCCACACAGGGCCATTGAATAACCATAGCTGTGTCTCCATTAAGGAAAGCATCCTTTAGCTCCTCGTAACCAAAAGCAAGAACGTTTGGAGGGCAGTATTTCTTAATCTCTATCATATCTTCCAGAGCTTTTACCCCGGCAGAAGAGTTAATCATTGGCTCCATCGTATCCTCATTAAAATAAACACCTCCATAGGATGCGAACCTGTTGCCCCACCATGCCCAGCACCAGTCTCTCTGTCCATAAAAGGCAGCCCCATAAAAATTTCTTTGCAAAATTTTACCAGCCAATTTTTCCCCTTTCCTTCTGGTAAAGAATTCAGCTACATCACGATATTCTTTCCATGTTGTAGGAGGTTTAAGATCATAGCCATATTTTGCTTTAAAGTTAGCTTTTTCCTCAGGGTTCTCAAGAAGATCCTTGCGATAGTAAAGGTTTAAAACATCGCCATCATAGGGAAGAGCATAGATTTTGCCTTTATATTTGCAGTAAAAGTCCCTGTATCCAGGAGTAACATCTTCCAGGTGAGGGTCCAGTTTTGCTATGAACTCATCCAGAGGATAAAGATAACCGTTTCCGGCAAAATCACCAAGATACTTAGGATAAAAGGTAACAATATCGTAAGCACCGGTGTGAGTCACAAACTCTATCTTTTCTTTTTCGTAAACCTCAGCGAAAGGAACTCCAACGATTTTGAGGTCCACATTGTATAACTTTAAAAAGTCCTTCTTGTACCATTCCCATGGTCTCTGGTTATGCCCGGCATCTCCCACTACGGTCAGGGAAATTGGTTTTTCTGCAGCCTGAACTGCTACTACTCCCAGGGAAATCATTAAAACTAACATCATTAAAAACGCAATAATCTTTTTACTCACCTTGAACCTCCTTTAGGTTCAGTTTACTACCCTTCTGCTCCTCTTTTTTCACCTCCTTTGCTTTTCTTTTTTCCCATAATAATCAAAACTTACATAAATTCCCGATTAAAATAACAGTAACAGTTCAACCTTTCTAAAAAGTTCTAACAGTTTGAAAAAATCCAGAAGTCGTTTAACCTTATTTTATTTTTGGGAAATCCTATCTATTACATAAAATAGATAAAAAGAGGCTTTCTTCGTCTCTTATATAAATTAAGTGAATAGCCTGCATTTCAGAAGGAAAGGTGTCTCTGTGGGAGCTTTTTGATGTTTTTCTTTAAGAGCGTATTGGATTGCATGGAGAAAGAATTAACCCGGGTAAGCTGAACTCAACGGCTTTGAATTTGTAAATTTAATTCATCCCTATTGTGAAGTGGTGCGGAGTAAGAATTGTATTTTTTTGGAAAAATATCACCAATTTTCCCAAAGAACACTTTTCTCCGCTAATCTCTACTTATAATCTAATTATAGAGGAAATTTAAGAACTCCTCTTCTTTTATTTTCAATCTATTTCAACCCACTGAAATTCCAAACAACCCACATATTACTTAACAAAAGTTATTATCGAATTCTATGAGGTAAACCTTATGCCTAAGATACCCAAACATCTCTCGTACCTTTACAGAGAAAGAAGAGAACTATTCAAACAGCTCACGGTATAGGCCCCATCATACGAGGGTCCGTGGTTGAACTCAGACGCTCCTGTGGGAAAGAAAATTGCAAGAAGTGCCGGACAGGAGAAAAACATCCTGCAACTTACCTTTCCCTCAGTCTTTCTGGA
>JAGGZA010000025.1 GCA_021162265.1 Candidatus Aerophobota bacterium
AATACAGGGTGGTATTGAAATTGAAGAGGAAAATAAGTTGTAATCTGGTTGCTTTGTCTAACAGCAGGTAAAGGGAAATAAAAGATTTCCCCAAATTGCCTTTGATAGCTTCTTTTATCCGCAAAATGTTATACGCCATTTATAATAAAAAAATAGAAAGAAGAGAGCTCCTGAAGGATGAAAAAGTAAAACCAGCTATAGTTAGTAGAGAAATTGCCTGCCTCAAAGCCATGAGAAGATATTGCCTTTGAGCAAAAAATTATATATATTATAGATAGCAAAAATAAAGAAAGGAGAGAGGTCCCTGTAAATAACATAGTGATTGGGCTGCTAAAAGAATTAAAGAATAATGGTGAAAAAGCTATGTTTTTAATAATCAGGATAAGCTGCCAACAAAAGAAGTGTTCAATATAGATTTAGAACTGCACTCAAACCAGCAGGCATAAAAAATTTTAGATTTCACGATCTTAGACACACATTTGCCTTTCATTAGTGATGAGTGGAGTGGATTTAAAAACAGTGCAGGCAAGGTAGGACACAAGACATTTAGTTGACTTTAAGATATGCTCACTTATCCCCTGATCATAAAAGAAAAGTAGTGAATAACCTTGCTGACAAAATGCAAAAGATAGGCACAATTTGGTCACAGAAACAGAAAATTGAGAATTCTAATAAACCAAGTTGCTGATTAGTAAAACATCGGAGGGGTGTCCGAATAGGCAAGGAGCCGGTCTTGAAAACCGGTGAAGGGCATAGCGCCTGTCTGGGTTCGAGTCCCAGCCCCTCCGCCATACATAAGTGGGAAGAATTATCACCGGAGAGGTGACTGAGTGGCCGAAAGTGCACGATTGGAAATCGTGTGGAGGACCAAAAGTCCTCCCGAGGGTTCGAATCCCTCCCTCTCCGCCAGATTATAGATATGGTATAAATTTGTAGTGTTAAATCGCAAATTATCATATTAGTGTAACTTTTCTCTATTATTCTTAAATCAACTTTCCCCTTTTTCTGTCTTTTCTGATGATTTTTTGCAATTTCAATGTTAACTTCCTTATTTTTGTTGACCGGAAAGAAAATTTTTTTAATATTTATTCACCTGTATTCACCTGGAGGATTTTATGAACTTACCAATTGCAAACTCAACGGTTTCCATAGTTAAGTGCGAGAGTATTCATGACTCTCATAGGGTAAAGAAATCACTGGAAAAGGCTCTTGACCTTATTGGAGGAATTGAAACTTTTATCTGTCGGGGAGATACGGTCATTGTTAAGCCAAATTTAATTAAGCCTGCTCATTACAAAACAGGTACTATAACAAATCCATTTTTAGTTGAGGCAGCATGCAGGATAGTAAAAGAAAAGGGAGCAAAAAAAGTAATTGTTGCTGATGGAGCTGCAGTTGGCTATGATACAGAAAAAGCATTTGATGAGGCAGGATTACGGGAGATAACCAAAAAGATAGACGTGGAGCTTTTTGACTTCAAAAAAGCAGAGAGAATAGGTGTACCTGTACCGTATGGAAGAGTTTTACATCGTATTAAACTGCCCCGTGTTTTTCTTGAGGCAGATATTGTGATAAATATACCGGTAATGAAGACCCATGATGTTTTTCCGGCAACTCTCGGGATTAAAAATATAAAAGGTGTAATAAGAGAAGAGGACAAAAAGAGATTTCACAAATGGGGACTTTCCCGGGCAATAGTTGATTTAAATAAAGTAGCTTTCCCTGATTTAACCATAGTGGATGGAACAGTGGGAATGGAAGGGCTTGGTCCAACTCATGGAGAGCCTGTTAATCTTGGGGTAATAGTTGTGTCAAGAGATGTGGTAGCTGCAGATACTGTAGCAAGTACCATAATGGGGATTGATCCTTCGGAAATTGAATATATCAAACTGGCAGAGAAAGAGGGTCTTGGCTGTGCAGATTTGTCCAGGATAGAAGTAGTAGGAGAGAGGCTGGAAAATTTAATAAGACCTTTTAAAAGAGTGAAGCTTGATTTTAAAAAATACGAAGATAAAGGAATATTTATCCACGAGAGAGGTGCTTGCAGTGGATGCCGGCATAATATGGAATCTATTATAACCAGTCTTGAAAAGAAAGGGGAGCTTGAATATTTAAAAGGATTTCATATAGTATTCGGTCAGCTTAGCAAAATGCCTGAAAGGGTCAGAGGGAAACTTGTTTTTATAGGTCTTTGCACAAGAGAATATAAAAATAAGGGATACTACATCCCTGGATGTCCACCTCACCCGGAAGATATAATGAATGAGCTTAAAAAGATAAAATAAAAGCGCTTTTATTCCTGCCAGAAAATCTCATATCTTTAAATTTGACTTATTTGATGAGAATTGTAAAATGAGGCTGCGTTGAGTGGATGACTTGATTTTTAGTCAAATGGAAATCTATTAAGTAAAAATTTATAAGGATTGGAGAGAAAAATGGATAAAAAAGTTTTTTACAAGATAAGTTATGGGGTATATGTTATAAGTTCAAAGAAGAATGGCAGATTTAATGGACAGATTGCCAATACCGTTTTCCAGATAACATCAGACCCTCCGACCGTTGCTGTAAGTATAAACAAGCAAAATTTAACCCATCAATTTATAAGCGAGAGCAATTTATTTGCCGTGTCCATCCTTTCAAGAGAAACCCCCCTTAAGTTCATAGGTCTTTTTGGATTTAAGTCTGGAAAAGATACGGATAAGTTTGCAAATGTTGGTTACAAGATTGGAGAAAAGGGTGTCCCTGTTGTTACAGAAAATAGTATAGGGTATATTGAGGTTGAGGTCAAAAAAAGCCTGGATGCAGGAACTCATACTATCTTCGTGGGAGAAGTTGTAGGGGGCGAGGTCCTTAAAGAAGATGAACCACTTACTTATGCTTACTATCATCAGATAAAAAGAGGGGTTACACCCAGGAAAGCTCCAACTTATATAGAGGAAAAGGAAGAGGAGAGAAAAAAAATGCAAAAATACAGGTGTACTGTTTGTGGGTACATTTACGACCCTCAAAAGGGTGATCCTGAGTCAGGTATAAAACCAGGTACATCCTTTGAGAATTTACCCGATGACTGGGTATGTCCTATTTGTGGAGCGGGAAAAGATATGTTTGAGGTGTATGAGTGAAAGGGAGGTAAAAAATGGCAAATATTTTTTCTCCAGGCGAGATAATTCAGCTGGGTATCCAGATAGAGAAAAATGGGAAAGGTTTTAAAAAAGGAAGTGATATATGAAGAGTTTAAAGGGAACAAGGACAGAAAAAAATATCTTAACGGCTTTTGCTGGAGAATCTCAGGCGAGAAATAGATATACATTTTTTGCTTCACAGGCAAGAAAAGAGGGATATGAACAAATTGCTGCTATCTTTCTTGAAACTGCCAACAATGAAAAAGAGCACGCAGAGAGGCTTTTTAAATTCTTAGAGGGAGGTGAGGTGGAGATCAAAGCTTCCTTCCCAGCGGGAGTTATCGGAAATACAAAAGAGAATCTTAAAGCAGCAGCTGCGGGTGAGAATTATGAGCATACAAAAATGTATCCTGAATTTGCCAGGATAGCACAGGAGGAAGGTTTTCATGAGATAGCAGTTGTTTTTAGAGCAATAGCTGTTGCTGAGAAAGGACATGAGGGAAGGTATCTTTCTCTTCTTGAGAATATTGAAAAAGACAGAGTCTTCAAGAGGGAAAAAGTGGTAAGGTGGAGGTGCAGAAATTGCGGATATATTCACGAGGGAAAAGAAGCACCTGAGAAGTGTCCATCCTGTGCTCACCCAAGAGATTATTTTGAACTTTTATGCGAGAATTATTAAGCTGTTGTAAAGCTATCTTTGTATAAGGTGAATGCACGTTCTTTTTGTGGAAACATGGATAGGAAGATAAACCTTAAAGCCAGGAGTTTAAAGGAGCTTGAGTTACTTTTTAAAAAGAGGAAAGAACCTTCCTACAGAGCAGGGCAGCTTTTTGTGTGGATATGGAAAAAAGGTATAGAGGATATTTCTCTTTATACTAATTTTTCCAAAAGATTAAGAGAGTATCTAAAGGCTAATTTCTATGTGGGAAAGCTGAGCTTGAGGGCTTGCTTTAACTCCGAAGATGGTTCTGTAAAGTACGTTTTTGAAAGAGAAAACGGTGAAAGGATAGAGTCAGTATTTATACCCTGTAAGGAAAGACGAACAGTGTGTGTATCTACACAGGTTGGGTGTCCTCTGGGCTGTTCTTTCTGCGCTACAGGGAAAATGGGAATTAAGGATAACCTTTCAGGATGGGAGATAGCTGATCAGGTCCTGCAAATAGCAAGACATCAAAATGTGCGGGTCAGCAATGTAGTGTTTATGGGAATGGGAGAGCCTTTCTTGAACTGGGAGAATGTAAAAAGAGCTATTTTTATTCTTAACAGTAATTTTGGAATGAATATTGGTTCCCGAAAAATGACTATTTCAACAGCAGGAATAATTCCGGGTATTTACTCTCTTGCTGATTTTTCTCCGGGAGTCAGGTTAGCTGTGTCCTTAAATAGTGCTATTCAAGAAAAAAGAGAGAAAATTATGCCCATTGCTAAAAAGTATTCTCTTTCTGAGTTAAAAAGAGCAATTGAGTTTTATTATGAGAGAAAACATCGCATGGTCACTCTTGAATATGTGCTCATTAATAGTTTTAACACTGCGAAGGAGGATTTCTTAGCCCTGAAGAAATTCTCAAAAAATATTAAGGTGAAGATAAATCTTATTCCCTTTAATCCTGTTAAAGATGTTCCTTTTCTTGCTCCCTCAAAAAATGAAATTGCTCGTTTTTATAAATGGTGTCTTTCTCTACCCTGTTCTGTAAATATCAGGGAAAGTAGAGGTAGAGATGTAAGGGGGGCTTGTGGTCAGCTGGCAATTGTTTAATTTTTCTCTGTTTTGTATTTATGAATAAGCAGGTCTATTATTCTAATCAGGAGGTGAGGTTAATGAAAATATTAATGGCGGGGGTTTTGGTTCTGGCGGTTTTTACGGCTTCTTTATGTTTTGGTGAAGAAAGTAACAGCAGGGAAGGTTTAAGTTTAACTATTACAACAGATAAAAAGGTATATGCAATGGGGGAAAGTATTGAGTGTACACTTTCTCTGCAAAATATAGGCAAAACGGCTTTGGTAGTGAATTCAAGACTTTTACTAAATTATGATGCCACTTTTCCTCATGAGGTTCTTTTTGACATAGTAGGTCCGGATGGCAGGTCATTGGAATTTATCCCTCTGATAAGAGCAGGACTCCCGAGCTCAGAGGACTTTACTTTGCTTTCTCCTTCAGAGTTTATTATGGGTACCTTTGAGCTTAGCCGTGACTTTTCTTTTGATAAAGAGGGAAAATATAGTATAAAGGCCATCTATGAGAACTACTATAAACCTGAGGGGATGACAGTTTGGACAGGCAGAGTGGAATCCAATACTGTTGAGATAAAGATAGAAAAATAACTTTTATAAAATTTCCAAGGGAGAGAAAATGAAAAAGACTTTTATTGTTAGTATCTTATGTCTGATTGTCTGTTTGCTGGCTTTATCATGGGGAGGATGGGCTGAGTCTTTACCTTCTGCAGATAAAATAGCCGCTTTTAAAAAAGCTATAAGTGAAGCCAATAAGCTGGAAGATAGTGCTACTAAGGCTTACAAAAAGGCTTTCGATGAGGCAGTTAAGAAATATAAAGATCAGTATGAAAAGGCTAAGACCAATGCTGAGAAGGAAAAGATTTTAGGTGAGGCAGAGAAGTTCCTTGAAAAGAGGTTAAAGGATTTAAAATGGGATGATTTGCATAAGAAAAAGAATGAGGCTTTTCAAAAAATTATTGAAGAGGTAGACAAAGCTTATGGTATTGATACAAGCAATGTGAAGGGTGAGCCAACTTTCAGTCAGGCGGTAAAAGGAGAGGGGGTATGTTATCCTGATGGGAGCGTGATGATAGGTCTTCGTGCTTTTTCTTCACCTGGATGGCTTGCATCTACTAAAAAACATGAGGCAACTCATGCTAACCAGGCAGCAGAGGGAAGATGGCCAAGAGGTGCAGTGGAGAGGCATGATGCTGAAATTGAAGCTTATGGAAGAGAGGTAACAAGTGCAGATACAGTGGGTTTAACTGATGCAGAAAGAGAAGATGTATTAGAAAGGTTGCATTACCATCTTGAGAAAAAGAAAGTGGCTATGGTGAAAGAGATAGAAGCAGCAAAGAGTGCTATGGACAAGGATAGTCAGAGAAAGGAACTTGATAAGATTGCGGGGAAAATTCGTGATGCGGCTCGTTTGGAAAGCTCAGGTGATGAAGAAGGTGCCATAGATAAAAAAGATGATGTTATAAAGGAGCTGGATGAGCTTATTAAAGGAGCAAGTGATAAAGCTAAAAAAAGCCTGGAGAGGTTAAAAAAGCATGTGAAAGATCTGAAAGAAGCAGAGCTTTTTGTTATAAAGGCTGATACAATTGAGAATTTACGCGATGCTCGCGATGCATCTTCTGCAACAGAAGATCAGAGGGGTGAAATCAATAAGATTATTAAGAAGATTAAGAATTTAATTGATGCTGAGAAAAAAGGAGATAAGGAAAAGAGTCTTGAAATAAAGAAAGATGCTCTTAAAGAAATTAACGCTCTCTTGAAAAATGCAAAAGGTAAAACCAAAGAGAATCTTGAGAAAGCCAAAGATAAGATAGAAAAACTGATAACAATTGAGACAAAGATAACTGTTACAGGGAAGACTGAAGGAGTGGGGAAGGGACCTGGTGGGACCACCATAATTATGATTCATACAAAGAAGTGTAACCGCTATACTGTAACCTGTCCTCCCGGGACAGAAGTTAAGACAGGAGAAACAGTTACTGTAACTGGTACTGAAGTGGAACCAGGTAAAATCAAGGCAGAAAGTGTTGCTTCTGTTGCTGTTCCCGCTCCACCCCTTAGCAAGAGAAAAGCAGTTACACAAGCCCAGTCCTACAAAGGTCCAGAAGCACCACTTCCCAATAAAGGTGCCTTTGGTAGCTTTGTTATCACTCCTGATACAGAGGTTTTTGTGAAAGCAGATGGTGCTTCCTCTTCCTTCTTTATTGATCAAGAAGGAGAGAAAAAAGAGGAACTTGAAAAAAGAGGTAATTACTTTACAGGAATTATAAAATCGGGAATTGCCGGGATAGTAACGGCTGGAATTGTTGATGCTGTTTTTACTCCTCAGGAAAAAGCTCCTGTTAAGCCTTCTGGAATTGATGTAAGCCCCTATTACGATGGAGTTACTCAGGACCCTGTGAAAATTAATGTAAAAGATATAAGTATTAACAAACTGGGAGATTATACCCTTTCGGTTAAGGATATGGTAACAGGTGATGTGATTGACTATGGTTCGCCTGACTTTTGCATTGTTGACTCGAAAACGGGATTTTCTACCTGTGCTTATCTACCGGGAGATTTGCCCTCTGGTCCCAAAAATTTTGTTTTCACCGATCCTCAGGGAAATATTCTGGATGAGAAAAAGACCAGTGTTTATCAATATTCCTTAAGTTTTACCCCCTCTCGAGTAACTCGAGGTACGCCTGTCTTTGGAAATATTATTCTTTTCGGGATAAAGAATGAAGAAAAGGTAAGAGTTTATCTTACTTTTGACCCTGTTCTCGGGGTGGAAGTTATGACAGGTAAGGTGATAGCCACTAATCCGGGAGAGGTGACTTTTACTGGCACCGTACAGGAAATTAATAAAAATCCAGCGGACTTTAAATTTGACACTTCTAAGGGTCTTGGTCAGCAACAGGTGAGAGTGAAAGTGGTGCCTGAATAGGTTTAAATAAAGTTGATAAGATTCAAAAAATGGGTAAATATTTGAAGGTATACGTTGGAGTGGTATTGGTGATTCTTTTTTTCTTTGAAGGAAGATATATAAGAGCAGAAGAGGCATCCTTTTATATCGATGAGAAAAAAGAAAAAAAGACAACAGCTACCTTTTATATTGAAGAAGAGAAAAAGTGGAAAGTGAAGATAGGAACTTCCGTTTACGCTACCGCAGATATGCGAGAGGTGAACATCTTTATTAAAGAAGTTAATAACTGGTATAAGTATAATTTGTTTAACGGTTTCCCGGAAGAGATACTTCCGCCAGAGCCACCATATATTGAGCTTAATCTTGGTGAGATCAGGGACATAACCGGATACCAGGGCGAGGTTCTTTATTTTATAAATCAAAGTTTCGGAGTTGGTTTTGGATACGAAAGTTACAGAGGTGCATCAAAAAAGCCTTTTGAGTATCACTCCATTATAGAAGGAGAAGGTGGCTCTCAAGAAGTATTTGTCAGTGGTGATATAGCCCTGGATGTTTTTCTTAGTGGACCCTCCTTTGAGTTAATTTTAAAAAAAGCAGGGCTTGCAAAAAATCTGGATGCCTCTTTTTATCTTGGAGCGGGAAGTTACACTGCGAGGGTAAGGTGGGGAATATTAGAATCATGGGAAATCATGGGGGATGAACCATTGCTTTTGGAAAATGTCTGGAAAATTAGCGGAGAAGGAAATTCTACAGGATACGAAGCAGGTATTATTCTTTTCTATCCTTTAAAGAGCGATTTTTTTGCGTTCTTAGATGCAGGGTACCGGAGCATTGTGATTAGAAACTTAAATTATAAAACTCTGGAGGAAAAATCCGCAGAAGGATGGATTAATGAGATGGTAGAAAAACCTGTTGAACTGGATTTCAGTGGTATAGGGGGAAAGATTGGTATAGGATTTGATCTTTAAATTAAAAAGAGATTAAATCAAGGATCAGTGAAATTCACTGATCCTTGATTAATTGTTTAATTTAATTTTGATAATTTTTATGCCAGTTTTCTCCGCCATCTTTAAGCTCTATACTGGCAAAGCTTTCAAATTTTTTGTGAGAGAACCAGGGGGTAGCATTTTCAGACGCTCTGAGAAGTTTCTGGAAATTATCAACTCCTCCCGTAATGAGCCATTCTTCCATTTTGCCTGCATCAGGGTAAAATTTTATTGCTTCCTGCCACAGGGGTCTTCCTCCCAGAAATCCGGAAGCACCATTATCTGATGCCAGCTTGACTTTAATTAAGAATTCTTTAATTCCCACTCCTCCACTCAGGATAATCCAGGGGACAGAGGAGATATCCCTTATAGTTTTGCACAGGTTTTCTATTTCTCTTAAACTATAGATTGCCCTTCTTTTCTTTCCATCAAATTCTCCTTTTGCAAATTCAGTGCAGTATTTGAGATCTGCAGGAAAGTCTATCTTCAGGATATCTACGCTATATTCAGGTTTAGAAAATTCCTTTACGTAATCTGTTACTATTTCTGGAAGTCTTTTTGCATAATTTAACCTATCCCTTATCTCGTCTTCAAGCAAAGGATAGCTCATAATTTCCAGGATATAAAGAATGTCGTACCTTTCACACTCTTCTCCAATTTTACGAGCCATCTTCTTTTGATGTTCTCTAACCTCCTCCTTTACCTCTTTTCTGTAGTAAATTATCAATTTAGCAGCATCGGCACCTGCTCTTTTTACTTTGTTCACATTCCATCCTGATATAAAGCTTGATTTTCTTTCCCTCTTAGTTTCTCCTACGGCCTGGTAACCTGTTTCCTCTACCGATAAAATTAGTCCCGTGTCTTTCGGGATGTACTTTATAGAGGAGGGGTACCCATAGATAGGGTCTGTGGAAACAGCACTGTAAAAGGGAGATAGAATTTTCATTATTGATTTTTTACAGATTGCCATGTCCTTAAAAGTTATTTTCTCTTTTTTCTTCCCTGTTACTTCAGCGAGCATCTTTCTTAAAGTATCTCTTGCTCCCACTCCCATCATTATGAACTTTCCCTCTCTGGTTGTCACTCTTTTAAAGCCCTGAAGCTTTCCTCCTGATATTTTTACTTCTTTCATCTAATTTTACCTCTTTTTTTATTTGGTTCTTATAAATTATGTCAGGTAAAGATTGTCATGTCAAATAAATAAAGTAAATAAAAGAAGATTACCGCCAAAATTCTTCTTCATTGACACTTCAATAAAATATCTTAAAATTTATCACATTAAAACCAAACGAGGAGGTAGAGTATGGAATGGTTTAAAGGCGGGAAGGTGGAGGATATCATTTTTCTGAGGCTTGACTATGGGGATGATATCCACGCATGTGTGGAAGAAGTGGCTAAAAAGGAGGATATCCAAACAGGAGTGATTGTTTCTGCAATTGGAACTGTGGATAAAGCCAGGATGCATAGCATAACTCATACAGATTTTCCACCTCACGATGACCAGTTCTCAGAGGTTTATGGTCCTATTGAAGTTGCTGGAATACATGGCATAATAGCTGATTACAAACCTCATATGCACTTTACATTTTATGATTATTTGCATCGAGAAACAAAAGCAGGCCATTTAGAACCCGGGTGTAGAAGTCTTTACCTTTGCGAGCTTGTTATTTTGAAAATTAAAGGGGTTTCTCTTACGAGGATTTCTCATCCTGAAACAAAAGTTATGCAACTTAAGGAAAAAAAGGAGGAAAAATAAAAATACTTAGGATTTTGTTTCTTTGTCCTTTAGCTAAGTTTGTAGAGAATGCTTTACTCGCTGTTTAAATCGGCAGAAAGCACAAATGTCGTAAGAAGTAGTAGGTTGACCGCAGATAGAACAGGAGTGAAGAGGAGGAATAATTTGCCCGGGCAAAAGCGGGTGTAGTTTTTTCTGGAAGTTAAAGTAAAAACGAAGTTTTGTTCCCGGAGATTTTTGTTCAACCCGGTTAAGTAAGTTTTTGTAAAAGATAGTTTTAACCCCTGTTGAAAGAGGACATTCTTCTCTAATGTAGTCTATTCTTTGCAGGAGGCAGTAAAGAAGGTTTTCTTTTTCTGTAAATCCGATAAGAGGTTTTACCTTTCGGACAAATCCCTCTTTTTCTGGTAAAATTGGGAGCTGTCGAATTAGTGAATCTATATCCCAGGATAAGGTGATAGAGAAAAGAGTAGCTACTTCATCGTCAAGATTATGCCCGGTGGCAACACAGGTGTACCCATTTTCTAACGCTACTTTGTTGATGAAGTACCTTTTTATTAACCCGCAAATAGAACAGGCAGGTTGTTTTGTTAGTTTGTTTAAATCGGGAATGCCTTTACCAAATTGTTTTTTGACCTCGATTACATACAGAGGTCTATTTAACCTCTTGCTTAAAATTTCTGCTTTTTCCCCGGAGGTAGAGGAATAGTTCCTTTCATCTATACCTAAATTAATGTATAATCCATCTGCTTCGTATCCTAACCTGGTAAGTGCATACCAGAGGGCAAGACTATCCTTTCCTCCGGACACTGCTACCATAATTTTGTCTTTCTTTGTGATCATATCCATTTTTTTAATTGTTTCGTCCAATCGCTTTTCATACCAGGCAAGAAAACAATCCTTACAGAGAGAAAGGTTGTGATGAGGAAGAAAAATAATAGCTTTTTCTGTTTTTCCCTTATCTTTGCACCGACGACATTTCATAACTATCCCCCTGAGATGGCATTTATTATTTCTACACTGTCTTTTGGCTCAAGGTAATCTTCTTCTGTTATCACCTGTCCATTTCGGATTATAATATTACTTTGAGGCTGAAGGTTTAATTTCTTCAAGAGTTCTATTCCCCTCATTTTTGAGTTAAATTGATAAACCTTATCTTTTACCTTTACTTTCATCCTGCCACCCCTTTTACTTTATCTGTTTTATATTATTATTCAAGAGAGGTGTGTCAATAAATTAGCTTGAGCCTGTAGTTAATTTCTTGACAGGATTGATTGTTATTTTAACTTTAAGATGGAGAACAAGTGTGAGAGGAATAAATTGGGAGAGTGATGCCATTGTTTAGAGCGGGAGATAATATAATTTTGGTGGATAGGAAAAACAGAGAGTACTATTTTAAACTTGCATCAGGTAAAATGATAGACCTGAGAGGAGGAAAGATCTCTCATGATGAGATAATTGGCAGGCAGGAAGGGAGCAAGATTACCTCTTCCGTTGGTGAGACTTTTTTCGTACTCAGACCCACTCTATCTCAGTTTATCCTGAATATGCCGAGGAAGGGGCAGATTATATATCCCAAGGACATAGGTATCATTTTGATATGGGCAGATGTTTTTCCTGGAGCAAAGGTTATAGAAGGAGGAATAGGTTTTGGAGCTTTAACTATGGCTTTATTGAGAGCAGTTGGTCCTCAGGGAAAAGTTATATCTTATGAAGTGAGAGAGGATTTTGCTGGTCAGGCAAAGGAAAATATAGAGAATTTTATGGGAAAGGTTGATAATTTAAAGATAAAGCTGGGAGATATTTACCAGGGAATTGAGGAAAGGGAAGTTGATAGAATTATAGTAGATGTCCCGGAGCCCTGGAGAGTGGTACCTCATGCAATCAAAGCCTTAAAAGAAGGAGGAATATTTCTTAGTTATCTTCCTACTATTATTCAGGTAAGAAAAGTGGTTGAGGAAATAAGAAGTAGCAAGGAGTTTACAGGAGTGCAGATTATAGAAGTTTTACTTCGTCCCTGGAATGTGGATGGAATGAGTGTGAGACCTGCTCACAGGATGGTTGCTCATACAGGGTTTATAA
>JAGGZA010000054.1 GCA_021162265.1 Candidatus Aerophobota bacterium
CCTCTGTATAAAGTTTCCTCTCTGAATTATTCCAAAAAAGCTCAGAAGTTCTCAACTCAGCCCCATCACGATAAGACACAATGCAAATGTTCCCCTTCAGAGTGAAATTAGAGGTTGAATTTTCAATTATTATTCTATCTGCCGTCCCCTGTGATGTAAGATTCCCCTCTTTAAATAACTTAACCTCAGCATTCTCTAAAATAGTGCTATCTGAAAATTGTATTGCTCTGGCTGCACTAAGTATCCACACTTTTTTTTCATTCTCATCCAGTTGGGTAAACTCAACCCCATTTATCTCCATAATGGGTATTTTCGAAGCCGGACTTTCAAGGCAGTGAAGTTTTTGTTCTTTGTGCCAGACAGGAACAAATAAAAATATTCCTATTATGGATAAACCAGCAACAAGGGAAAACACAAGGATAAAACTTTTTCTACTCACTCATTTTATCCTTATTAATCTTCAGGATTAGTTTTTTCACCGTTTTCCATCTTTTTCTTACTATATCAGGAAAACAACCTTCCTCCTGCAGGCACTTCTCCAGAAATCTAACTGTCTTTCTATCCGAAGGATATCCTGAACCAATTTCTCCATAAACTGAAGAAAGAGCCTTAATTTCTCTATCTCTCTCCACCTTGGCTATTATAGAAGCTGCCGATACAACGCTGTACTTCTTATCTGCAAAATTCTCCACTACCAGCTTTACTGTCTTATTCCCTATCAGAGACCTTATTTTTCTTTCGTAGGAAGAGGACCAATATGTGGGAGAGTCAATAATGGCTACATCGGGAGACAGGCTATCAATTAATCTGGCAATACCCTTTAACTGAAGAAAAGTTATTCCATATTTATCTATTTGAGAGGGAGTAAGTTTAATTAACTCCCACTTTTTTGCCTTTTTCTCAATGAGAGGCATTAGCTTTTCTCTTCGAGCAGACGAGAGAAGCTTGGAATCTTTAACTCCCATCCTCTTAAGCTCAGAAATATCCTTCTCTTCCACTACTATTCCACAGATAACCATCGGTC
Source organism: Candidatus Aerophobota bacterium (assembly GCA_021162265.1). Taxonomy (GTDB): domain Bacteria; phylum Aerophobota; class Aerophobia; order Aerophobales; family B3-G15; genus CBFDTW01. The sequence goes on from JAGGZA010000054.1 coordinate 1,025, forward strand.
CTATAACCGGTCCTCTTCCAGCTTCATCAATGCCCAGGACTAACTGTCTCATTTTTATTGATTTAGAGAATATTTGAAGATATTGTATTCTACTGAAAACCCATACCCCTGTCAATGAGAAAATAAAAAGATAAATAAAGTAAGATAGTTGACTTCCGGATAAGTTTTGCTAAATTACATTTTCAAATCAAGGACACAAAGATGCTTTCCCAGGACAAAGTATACCGAATAATTGATGCTAATTTAAACAGAGCTGCTGAGGGGTTAAGAGTACTGGAAGAAGCAGTAAGATTCTATATGGATAGAGAAGATTTAACCAGGGAATTCAAGCAGTTGCGCCATCTTCTTTTAAGCCAGGTCAGGGATCTCCCGGGAAAAGAAAAATTAATTGTTTCAAGGTCCTCTCTGGAAGATGTGGGGAAAAAACTAAAAGATGAACCAAGAAAAGGAATCCAAGACATTATAGATGCGAATTTCAGAAGGGTTGAAGAAGCACAAAGGTGTCTTGAAGAATATGGAAAGTTAATTCTTCCCTCCTGGGGAGAAAAATTCCGTCAGTTTCGTTTTCAAACCTATGAACTCGAGAAAAGGATAAAGACAAAACTAAAAAAAATAGTAGACTATACTCTCTATGCCATAACTGAATCCTCTCTTCCAGAAAAAGAGCTGATATTTAAGGTTCAAAGAGCAATAAAGGGCGGCATAACAGTGCTGCAACTTAGGGAAAAGAATAGTTCTACAAGAGATTTTTTAAATCGGGCTACAAAGCTTAAAAATATGCTCCCCCATAATGTAACATTTATTGTAAATGACCGGATTGATATAGCACTCGCCTGCGGTGCTGAAGGTGTACATCTTGGACAAAAGGACATGCCTCTACGCCTTGCCAGAAGAATCATGGGAGAGGATAAGATAATAGGAATTTCAACTCACAGTCTGGAGGAAGCGAAAAAAGCTGAGAAAGAGGGAGCTGATTATATTGGAGTAGGGCCAATCTTCCCTACCCCTACAAAAACTGATGCTCCAGGCCCTGTTGGGTGCGAGATAATATCGCAAATAAAAAAGGAGGTGAAAATTCCTGTTGTAGCTATAGGCGGAATTTCCCCTCACAACCTAAGAGAAGTTTTAGAGGCTGGTGCAGATGGAATAGCTTCCATTTCAGCTATTTTTGTCCAGAAAGATGTTTTAAAAGCAACGGAAAACTTAATCAGAATGATAAGAAAATTCAAGGAGGAAAATGCTAATAGTCGAAACGAGGAGTGAGAAGGAAACATTTAATTTAGGAGTTATTACAGGAAAAAATATATTTTATCCTGCAATAATAGCTCTTACAGGAGATCTTGGGAGTGGAAAAACCGTTTTTGTCAAGGGCATAGCAAAAGGTATGGGAATTAAAGAAACAGTTAAAAGCCCGAGTTTTGTTATAATTAACGAATATTCAGCTCCTCATCCCCTCTATCACTTCGACCTTTACAGAATAAACGACCCGGCTGAACTTTTTAACCTTGGATATGAGGAGTACATTTCTACACAAAATGGGGTTGTAGCAATAGAGTGGGCAGATAAAATTGCAAACTTTTTACCCTCTGAATATTTAAAAGTAAGGATTGAAATAAGAGATTTTCATCTCAGAAGTATAGCCTTCATACCAGAGGGAAATAAAAACTATCATAATCTCGTCTTTAAAATTAAAAGCGAATTAAAATGTTAACCATAGGAATAGAAACATCTCTTTCTACGGGTCTTGTTTTCCTGAGCAGAGGAGAAAAAATTTTATCCTCTCATAAGGTTCCCTCTCATTCTTCATCAAAGTATCTTGTGTCTATAGTTGCTTCAATCCTCAAAAAGGCTAACCTCTCCATTAATAAAATAGATGGCTTAATTGTTAGCAAAGGTCCTGGCTCCTTTACTGGACTAAGGATTGGAATAAGCTTTGCGAAGTCTTTATCATTTTGTTTAAAGTTACCCCTTGCAGGTATTTCTTCGCTTGACTGTATCGCCTTTTGTGTTCCTTTTTCTGGAATTATATGTTCCTTAATTCCTGCCTACAGGCAATCCTTTTTCTCTGCGTTTTTCTATAAGAAGGGAGAAATTATTGAAAAAGTAAACGATTATTTATTTTTACCCCTGGAAGGAATAATGGATAAAGCAAAGAAATTTTTTCCGGAAAAAGTTGTATTTGTCTTTCCTCCTGAATATATGCCTTTCTCAGTAAAACTTGAACCCGGACTATCTCTTTTTAAAGGAAAAATTAGCTTAGATAAAGCCCTGTTAAAATTAGGACTTAGAAGTCTGGAAAGTGGAAAAACAGTTGACCCCTTACTCTTAAAACCCATCTACGTATCAGCACCCTTAATAAACAAGAGAAGAAAATGAAAGACCATCAAACAATTAAGATAAATATCCGACCTATGCAGGAGGATGATATTTCTGAAGTAGAAAGTATTGAAAGAGCTTCCTTCCCATCTCCCTGGACCTCTCGACTTTTTTATCTTGAGATGAAAAAAAAGGAGTTTGCTTACTACTATATCTTAGAGTTTAATGGGAAGGTAGTGGGGTATACAGGATACTGGAAGGTCCAGGACGAGGCTCATATTGTAACCTTTGCCATTCATCCCTTTTATAGAAGAAGAGGTCTGGGAAAACTATTGCTAAGCTACATCCTGGAAGAAACCAAAAAAAAGGGAATAAAAAAAGTAACCTTAGAAGTAAGAGAGAGTAATTACCCTGCCCAAAAACTCTATGAGAGAGTGGGATTTAAAAAAGTAGCTATCCGTCCTGGTTATTACCATGACACAGGAGAAGATGCCATTATTTACTGGAAAACTTGTTAGCATCTTTCATGGATCGCTCTGGTAAGGTCCCTCTGGCCAGTATTGCAACCAGTATAATCTTAATTATATCTCCTGGTGTGAAGGGTAAAGTACCCATTGTCATTAATTTTAAGAAACTAACAGGGGCACCTTTAATTAAAAACAGCCACAGGTACAATTGAAGTATCCCAAAACCGTGAATAAAGAGAAAATTTGCAATAAGCATAAGGAAGAAAATAGAAAAAAAATTTCTGGATTTTGAATAGTTATCAGTAAAATGTCCTACGAAAATGGCAGCAATTATAAATCCGAGTATGTATCCTCCTGTAGGTCCTGCAAGATGGGAGATACCTCCACTCCATCCTGTAAACCAGGGAATCCCTGCAACACCTATACCCACGTATAAAACCTGCGATAATCCTCCATACCATTTACCAAGCACAATCCCACTTAAAAGAACTACAAGGGTCTGCGCGGTAAGAGGAACAGGTGTCCAGGGTAATGGGAAAGCTACCTGTGCAGCAAGCCCGGTAACAAAAGCCATAAAAAGAGAAAGGGATAATCTCCATACAACAGAAAGTTGAGAGCGCCACCTAAGATAACCATATCTTACACTGTTATATTTTTCTATTATAATTGATATCATCCTAACCTTCCTTTTTTGCCTTTCTTTCCTCTATTATTTTCTGGGCTATTTCATCAGGTATCCTCTCATAGTGAGAAAATCTCTGAGTAAACGCTCCTCTCCCCTGGGTTATGGAACGAAGGGTAGTGGAGTAATTCCGCAGCTCAGCCAGAGGAACATGAGCTTTAATTTTCTCTCTACCTCCCAGAGGATTAACCTCTAATATTCTTCCTCTGCGTGAACTTAAGTCTCCATTGACATCACCCAGACATTCGCTTGGAACCTCAACCTCAAGTTCCATAATTGGCTCCAGAAGAATGGGGGATGCAGCATCCACAGCTTTTCTTAAACCCATTGAAGCTGCAATTTGAAAAGCAATATCAGAGGAATCCACAGGATGATAAGAACCATCAAACAAAGTTACTTCCATATCTACCATAGGATAATTAGCTAAATTACCCTTTTTCATAGCTTCTTTCACTCCCTTCTCTACCGAAGGAATAAAACGAGCAGGAACAACTCCTCCTTTTATCTCATCCACAAATTTAAAACCCTCTCCTCTGGGCAAAGGTCTTATCCTGAGCCATACGTCTCCGTACTGTCCTCTTCCTCCAGACTGTCTTTTGTACTTTCCCTGAGCTTCTGCCTGAGCCGTAATTGTTTCCCTGTAAGGGATCTCTGGTTGCTCGGTTTCTACTTCCACATTGAAATCGTTCTTTATTCTATTTATAATTAACTCCAGGTGAACCTCTCCCATACCAGAAAGAATAGTTTGTCCGGACTCTTTATCCACCTCAACTTTAAGAAGAGGATCAACCTTTGCAAGGCGAGACAAAGCCACACTTAACCTCTGTTCATCCTTCTCTTCCTTTGGTTTCAGAGCAATAGAAGTATTGGTCTCGGGAATTTCTACTGAAGACAAGATGAGAGGATTTGTCCTTGAGCAAAAAGTATCACCTGTCTCTGCACTTTTAAGCTTGGTCAAAGCACCAATATCTCCTGCAATAAGCTCAGGAGTTTCTTCTCTTCTGTTTCCCCGCATTAAATAAATCTGACCAATCTTCTCCTCTCCGCCTTTGGTTGCATTGTATATACTACTCCCGGAGGATAAGCTCCCAGAAAAAACTTTAATAAAACTTACCTCACCTAAATGGGGCTCAAAAAGAGTTAAAAATACCTGAGCACAAAGAGGTTGCTGAGAATCTATCTTAACTTCAACTTCTTTGTTCTCCTCTCCAGGAACAGAACCTTTGAGGTCCTTTCTCCAGGTAGGCGAGGGGAAAAATTCACTTATTATATCCAGAAGCATATCTACCCCTATATCTCTGGAAGCAGAGCCAACTAAAAGAGGAACCACTTCTCTTTTAGCAATCCCTTCCTTTAAACCTTGCTTTAATTCTTCAGAAGAAAGTTCTCCCTCATCAAGATACTTTTCTATAAGTGCATCATCTACCTCAGCAACAGCCTCCATAAGTTTCTCTCTCAATTGAGCAACTTCATCCTCTAACTGCTGTGGAATATCCACCTCTTTAACCTTACCCTGACTGGAAATTCTCCCCTTCGTTTTAATTACATCTATAACTCCCACAACCTCTTTTCCCTCAAAAAAGGGGTAACTCAGGGCAACAAGCTTTAACTTTAATTGTTTCTCTATCCCCTCGATAACTGTAGATAAATCAACTCCATCGCTTTCCACCTTATTTAAGAAAACAAGGCAGGGCAATTTTTCCTCTGCAAGGTATCTTGAAATCCTCTGTATCTCACTCCCGGAAAGAGTATCCGGGGAAGTTACTATAACTGCACTCTCCACTACTCTAATTACAAAACGAACCTTTTCTATTAAGTCTCCAAAACCAGGGGTATCTATTAAATTAATTTTCTTTTCCTTCCAATTCGTATAAGCAAGAGAGGGATTTATAGTAAACCCTCTTTCCTTTTCAAGTCTATCGTAATCGCAAATTGTATTACCCTCTCTAACATTCCCCGGCTTACTGATTACTTTCGTATGGTATAAAATGGCCTCTGCAAGGGTCGTTTTTCCTGAACCCTGTTGACCTGCCAAAACCAGATTTCTTATATTTTCAGTAGAATAAGACATGTTGCACTCCCTTTTATAGTTTTATAGATAGTTATATTATTTTAGCCTTATATCTTATTATTC
>JAGGZA010000139.1 GCA_021162265.1 Candidatus Aerophobota bacterium
CTGAACCTGAAGTTAAACCCAGAAAAAAACGTATAATTCTTACCGGTGATGTGCCAAGTCCAGTTAATCCTCCCTCTGGGTGCAGGTTTCACCCTCGTTGTCCTTATGCTGTTGATAAATGCAGAAAAGAAGAGCCCCTGCTGAGAGAGATAGGTAAGGAGCACTTTGTAGCCTGCCATAGAGCAGGGGAAATATAAATTTATAGGAAATGCCCGCCTTTAATATTCACTTTTGCTGAAAAATGATTATATTGCAGCTAAACTGGTAAAAACTTCTTATTATTATTCCTGGTAACTTTAATAAATTTAATAAAAATTAGTTGACATTGGGTGATAAATTATACTATAATTGTTGTCAACAATTTAGGAGAAGAAAGATGTTTCACATTTTCTCAGAGGAAAAAATTAAAAAAGCAGCTATAACTGATGTATATTTTGAGAGGACAATAAAAATAATAAGGGAGAAGAATCTTGACAGGGTTGTGGCAGCTGAGATTAGAGCAAGGGAACTCCCCTCTGATTACAAGTGGGCTGTGCTTGCAGGCATGGAGGAAGCACTTACCCTTCTTGAAGGACTTCCGGTTAAGGTATGGGCAATGCCAGAGGGAACCTTATTCCACGAAATGGAACCCGTTCTTTTGATAGAGGGTAAATATAGTGATTTTGCTGCTTACGAGACCTGCCTTCTGGGTTTTCTATGTCAGGCATCAGGTATAGCTACAAGGGCAGCAAGATGTAAGGTATTATCTGAAGGAAAACCCGTTTATCACTTTGGAGCCAGAAGAATGCACCCGGGAGTCACCCTTATGATAGATAGAGCCTCTTATATAGGAGGATGTGAAGGAGTAGCCGTGGGAGAAAGTGCGAAATTCCTGGAGGAGGAACCAATAGGAACAATTCCCCACAGTCTTGTTCTTCTGGCAGGAGACACATTGAGATCAATTAAGTTGTTTCATCAGGTAATAGAACCAGAGGTAAAAAGGGTAGCACTGGTTGATACTCTTGGAGATGAAAAAATTGAGACCCTGAGAGTAGCAAAGGAGTTTGGAAAAGACCTTTTTGCAGTGAGAATAGACACTCCTGCCTCAAGAAGAGGTAATATCTTTGAGATGCTGAAGGAAATAAGGTGGGAACTTGATTTAAGGGGTTACGAGCATGTAAAACTATTTGTTTCGGGAGGGTTAAATGAACGCAAGATACACGAGCTCAACAAAGTAGCTGACGCTTTTGGAGTGGGAACCTGGATAAGCAATGCTCCCGTAGTTGATTTTGCGCTTGATATTGTAGAGATAGATGGTGAACCCGTAGCTAAAAAGGGAAAGCATTCGGGTAAAAAGCAGGTCTGGAAGTGTTTATCCTGTGGTTCAACAAAGGTTTTACCCTGGAATGAGAGGCTATCTACCTGTGAATGTGGAGGAGAAACAAAACCCCTCCTTGAATTGATGATCGACGAGGGTAAAATAAAAGAGCCTTTTCCTTCATCTAAAAAAATAAGAGAATTTGTTCTGCATCAGTTAGAAAAAATAGATGTTAGCGAGGTGTAAGAGTGGCTTTAATTGTGCAAAAGTATGGTGGTTCTTCTGTTGCTACACCCCAGAGAATAAAAAATATAGCGCAAAGAGTTGTAAAAGCTAAAAGAGAAAAAAATAAATTAGTGGTGGTAGTTTCAGCAATGGGAGATACCACAGACAATCTTATTGGACTAATGAAGCAGATAAACCCTGATCCTCCGAAGAGAGAACTGGATTTACTTTTATCCACAGGAGAAATAGTTTCAGCTGCTCTTTTGTCCTCTGCTATCAATGCTAAAGGTGAAAAGGCAATTGCCTTTACTGCCCATCAGGGAAAGATAATAACTGACGACGCTTATACTAAAGCTCGTATTTTGAGAATAGAAACAGGCAAAATTCTTGAAGCATTGGATAAAGGAAACATAGTGGTAGTTGCAGGTTTTCAAGGGATAACCTCTACCAATACCATAACCACTCTTGGTAGGGGTGGTTCAGATACAACAGCAGTGGCTCTTGCTGCTGCTCTCAAAGCTGACATTTGTGAAATATACACTGATGTTGAAGGAGTATTTACTGCTGATCCCAGAATTGTCCCTGAAGCAAGAAAACTTAAGAGAATATCTTATGATGAGATGCTTGAACTTGCAAGTCTTGGCACTAAAGTTCTTCACTTAAGAGCGGTGGAAATAGCAAGAAAATTCCATATTCCTTTACATATTCGCTCAAGCTTTACCGACGAAGAGGGAACATTAATTGATAAATAAATTTGAAGGCATAATTTTTTAAATTAAAGAGGTGAAAATGGCTAAAAGCAATCTTGGTGAAGAACCGCTGGAGGGATTTGTAGTAACGGGAATAGCTCTCAATGAAAAGGAGGCAAAGATAACTGTTAGAGGAGTACCGGATAAACCAGGTGTTGCTGGATTCATCTTCAGTAAATTAGCCGAGAAAAACATTAATGTGGATATGATTATTCAGTCAAGTCCAAGTGAGGGGAAAAATACTATTTCCTTTACAATTGCGGAAAAAGACCTTGAGGAGGCAAAAAAAGTTATGGAGAAAGTAAAATCAGAGCTTTCAGTGGATGAAATAACCTATGAGCCAGGGATAGCAAAGGTATCTATAGTAGGGGCTGGTATGCAATCCCACCCTGGTGTAGCTGCTAAAATGTTTAAATCTCTGGGAGAGGCAGGAATAAATATTGATATGATATCTACATCAGAGATAAAAATCTCTTGTGCAATAAGAAGAGAAGATGGCGAAAAAGCAGTAAAAGTTATACATAGAGCTTTTGAATTAGAAAAAGGAGGAGAGAGAAATTGAGTAGAGGTTACAATTTAGCTATAGTAGGAGCAACAGGTGCAGTGGGAGAAGAGATGTTTAAGACTCTTTCTCAAAGAGAATTCCCGGTTAAAAGTTTAAGAGCCTTTGCCTCTAAAAGGTCTGAAGGAAAAACAATAGAATTCAAGGGAGAGAAAATAAAGGTGGAAAATCTCGCCTCAGCTTCTTTTGAAAATATAGATATAGCCTTGTTTTCTGCAGGCGCTTCTATATCAAGAGAGTTTTCTCCTCAATTTGCCAGAAAGGGAGCGGTGGTGATTGACAACAGCAGTGCCTTCAGGATGGAAAAAGATGTTCCTCTTGTAGTTCCGGAGGTAAATCCTCACAGTGTAGAAAAGCACAGAGGAATTATAGCCAATCCTAACTGCTCAACCATCCAGCTTGTGGTAGCAATAAACCCTCTCCATAAAAGAGCCAGGATAAAACGTATGGTAATATCTACCTTCCAATCTGTTTCTGGAACGGGAAGAGAGGCTATAATAGAGCTTAGAACACAAACCGAAGATTTCCTGAATGGAAGACAGCTTACAAGTCAGGTTTACCCTCACCAGATTGCTTTTAACCTTCTTCCTCATATCGGTAGTTTTCTTTCCTCCGGATATACCGAGGAGGAGATGAAACTGGTTAATGAGACAAGAAAGATAATGGAAGATGACTCTATTAAGGTTAATGCTACCTGTGTAAGGGTCCCGGTATTTATATCTCATTCTGAAACTGTAACCCTGGAAACAGAGAAACCTTTGTCTGTGGAGGAGGTAAGGCAGATTTTATCAAATTCTCAGGGAGTAATTGTAGAGGACAATCCTGAAAAAAATATTTACCCTTTGCCGGTTAATGCAGCAGGAAAGGACGAGGTTTTTGTGGGAAGAATAAGAAAAGATGAGTCTGCGCAGAACAGTATAAGTATGTGGATTGTTGCGGATAATCTGCGAAAAGGAGCTGCTTTAAATGCTGTCCAAATTGCAGAGTTACTTGTGAAAAAAGGGCTTGTATAACTTGCACAACTAATACTTTAAGGAAAGGGATATGGTGTCAGAAGAAAAGTGGATGAAACTTGCTATTTCTCTTGCCAGAAGAGGAGAAGGAAAAGTATCTCCCAATCCCGTAGTTGGTGCAGTTTTGATAAAAAATGGTAATTTAATAGGGAAAGGTTATCATCGATACTTTGGGGGACCTCATGCCGAGATAGAAGCTATAAAGGACGCAGGAGAAAAAGTAAGGGGAAGCACTCTTTTTGTAACACTGGAACCCTGCTGTCATTTTGGAAAAACTCCTCCCTGCACAAAAGCAATTATAAAAGCCGGGATTAAAAAAGTTGTAGTGGCTACCCTGGACCCCAATCCACTTAATAATGGGAGAGGAGTTGAAATATTAAGGAAAGCGGGTATTGATGTAAAAGTAGGTGTATGCGAGAAGGAAGCCAGAAAAATCAATGAATTTTTTTTTAAGTTTATAAGAGAAAAAATCCCCTATGTAATACTAAAAGCTGCAGCAAGTCTTGATGGTAAGATAGCAACTTATAAAGGAGAATCAAAATGGATAACAGGAGAAAGGTCACGTAAATTAGGGAAAAAACTGCGTTCCAAAGTAGATGCTATTTTAGTAGGGATAAATACAGTAATTAAAGATAATCCACAACTTCTGCCTTTGAAAAGTAGAAAAAGATTTTTCAGGGTTATTCTTGATACAAAATTGAGAATTCCTCCCGGGGCAAAAGTACTTGAAGAACAACTTCATTATCCTACTTTTATATTTACATCTTCTAAGGCTAATAGAGAAAAGATAAGATCTTTAAAGGAAAAAAATGTAAAAGTGAGAGTTCTGGAAGATTGTGAAGATAGAGTAAACTTAAAGAAGGTTTTAAGAGAGCTGGGAAAAGAGGGAATTGCAAGTCTTCTTGTGGAAGGAGGAGGAGAGGTCATAGCGTCTTTTATTGAGGAAAATTTAGCTGACAGAATATTTCTTTTTTTATCCCCTCTTTTAATTGGAGGCAGAAAAGCTCCAACATGGATAGAGGGGAAGGGTTTTGAATCCCTCAAATATGTACCAAGGATAAAGATAGAAAAAATACAGAAAGTGGATGAGGATATATTAATTCAGGGTTACTTTCAGAAAACAAATACTATTATGTAGCCATTATCTCATTTAAACTGTAAAGATCAAGGTCTGCCTGTTTTTCATTATTTAAAACATTCTCGAGAGAGGAAACTTTAATCTTCCCATTTACAAATCCCACCATAACATTACTTTCCCCTTTAAATAGTGCATCAACTGCTGCTTTCCCTAACATAGTCCCTAAAACCCTATCCCATGCACAGGGTGAACCTCCTCTCTGCAGGTGTCCAAGTACTACTACCCTGCTTTCATAATTTATTTTCTTGCTTATCCTGGAAGCAATTTCAAACACACTGCCTGACTTGTTTCCCTCAGCAACAATAATTATACTGCTAACCTTTCCTCGCTTACGTCCCTCTTCCAACCTATCACATATCTCATCAAGATCAGTATGTTTTTCTGGAATGAGAATATCCTCTGCTCCTCCAGCAACACCAGACCACAGGGCAATGGCTCCACAGGTTCTGCCCATAACCTCTATGAGAAATAAACGCTCATGAGAGGTTGCAGTGTCCCTTATCTTATCTATTGCTTCAAGAGCGGTGCTAACAGCAGTAAAGAATCCTATACTGAAATCAGTCCCCCATATGTCATTGTCTATGGTGGAGGGAACTCCCACCACAGGAATTTTCCAGACTTTACTCAAAACATTTGCACCTCGCAGAGAACCATCACCTCCAATAACTATGAGTGCATCTATTCTGGATTTTCTTATGTTCTCAACAGCTTTTTTTTGCCCATCTTTCTCCATAAAATACTTAGAGCGAGCAGTCTTCAGTATTGTCCCCCCTTTATAGATGATACCTGATACTGAACCTGCATTCATTTGTATTATATCGTTATCAATCAATCCAGCATATCCTCTTCTTATACCCATAACTTCTAATCCTTTGTAAATACCAAATCTAACAATGGACCTTATACAGGGATTCATCCCCGGACAATCCCCTCCACTTGTTAAAACTCCTATTCTCATCATTTCCTCACCTTTAACTTCTATTTTTTCTCAATATAGATAGTTCTTGTGGGAAAAGGAATTTCAATGCCTTTGTTCTGAAGCTCTCTGTAGGCAAGCGACATGAAGTTATCCTGTACGAGAAATCTATACTTATAATTACTAATCCAGAAAACTACCAGAAAATTTAAAGAAAAATCAGCCATCTCCATAAAATAAACCTCCGGGGGAGGATTTTTCAAAATCTTATCTATTTTACCGGCACAATCAAGAAGAATTCTTTTTACCTTCTCAATATCTGAACCATAGGCTACTCCTATCTTTATTCTTCTTTTCAAATTAACCTGGGGTCTTCCATAATTAATAATTTTGCTGTTTATAAGGAGATTGTTGGGAATGATAATTTCATTTCCCTCGTCAAATGATTTTATCCTGGTTGACCTCAAGCCTACATCTATTATCTCTCCTGCTTCTCCCGTTTCAAGTTGAATGAAATCACCAATTTTAAAGGATTTATCAGCTATAAGAGTTATTCCTCCAAACATGTTGGACAGGGTAGTTTGCAAAGCAAGACCAATGACAAGTCCTGCGATACCCAGGCTTGCCACAAGAGCGGTTACCTTAACCCCCCATAAATTTAAGATAAAAATGATTAATAAAACAAAAACAACCAGGTTTAACATTTTCCTGCTTACTGCCACAAGGTCCATTTGTCTTGTTTTTCCAACAACCTCCCTTGCTCTACTTAACCAGGCTTTAATAAGCAGGTTGAGAAAAAGTGCAGCAAGATAACAGGAAATAGCAAGTATTATGGAGGCTATAATTTTAGACAAAAGGGGTTTATAGTAACCCAGAAAAGGGAGGATATTAATAGCTGTCGTTACTCCTGCAAGGATAATAAGATAAAATAAAGGAATTTTTATCTTTGAAAGAATTATATCGTCAAGCTCGGTGCGTGTTTTCTTAGCCCATTTTATAGCAATATGAGCAATAAAGTAATAAAGAAGCTTTGCTGCTGCAAAGAAGACAACAAAAACAATAATAGCCTTAAGCAAGGAGCTGGTTAGCAGTTTAGTTAAAAAGTCCATAACTAATTCTCCTTACCTCTGGCATTAAATGATATACCGCTTATCCTTTCAGCAATTTTCTTGGTTGCCTCGACAGGGTCAGGAGCCTGGAGAATAGGACGACCAATTACAAGATAATCTGCTCCCCGGTTAACAGCTTCCTCGGGGGTTAAAATTCTCCTTTGTTCATCTCCTTTTATACCACCTGTTCTAATTCCCGGGACAACAAGCAGAAATCCAGGACCAAATGAATCTCTTAAAATTTTTATTTCCTCTCCGGAACATATAACTCCATCTAACCCCGCCTCTTTTGCTTTTGCAGCCAGAAAAAGGACTTTCTCCTTTATACTCTCCCTTATACCAAGCTCTTTTTTTAAAGACTCCTGGTTAAAAGATGTAAGAATAGTAACACCCAGTATTTTTGTTTTATAATTGTTCTCTCTTATAGCATTAATTGACCTTCTCATCATTTCTACTCCACCAAGGGCGTGAACTGTAAGCATATCAACACCCATCTTGCCAATTGCTTTTACCGCAGACTCCACCACAGAAGGAATGTCGTATAGCTTTGCATCCAGGAAAACTCTTCCGCCCATACTTTTTACCTCGTTTACAACTTCGGGACCGTAGCGAAAGAAAAGCCTCATACCTATTTTAAAAAACCCTATCCATTTTTTAAGAGCAAGAACCAAATTTTGCACCTCTTTTTCATTATTGACATCCAGAGCAAGAATTAATCTGCTTTCAGGTTGCATAGTTTTTCCTAAGTGTATTTTTTGCTGTCTTCATCAGGACATATACTCTGATAGGGACAAAAACGACAGGAGATATAAGAAGGTTGAGGATCAAAAATTCCCTCTCTTATACCTCTGGAAGCTTTTCTTATCTTATCAACAACTGCATCAAGATCATCTTCAGTTAAATGTGCTTCACCTACAATGCCTGTTTCCAGAAAATGCAACTTCACACTATCAGGAATTTTCCCAAATATTTTATAATAGGCAAGAGCGTATATTCCAAGTTGTAGACTTTCTTTTGTTCTTTTATCCGCTTTTTTCTTATCCCTTACCTGGGAGGATTTGTAATCAATTATGCTAACTTTACCATTAATTACATCTACTCTGTCCCACCTGCCTGTTATCCGGTCTCTGTCAAGCACAAAGTTAAATTCCTTTTCTATGTATGTGGGTAAAATATCTTCCTCTTCAGCTCGTTTATAAAATCCTGCAAGAGTACTTCTTCCTTCCTCAAGTCTTCTCTCTTCATGTTCTCTGCTTATAAAACCCTCATTTATCCAGGAGTTTTCAAAACAAGCAATAAGTTCCTCCAGAGATAGCTTTCTGCCCTGCATTTTGTAAAGATAGTATTTTTGTATGGCGTCATGGAGAGCTTTACCATAAACCACCGCATGGTGCTGCAAAATAGGAACTCGCAAGATATGAATATACTTATATTTCAGAGGGCAGGTAAGATAGTCATCCACCTGGAAATGGGATAACGTGAGAATATCATTAACAGATATTTTGCGTAGAGAAACTTTTTCTTTTCTACGAGGGGGAGCATTTCGTTCTATAACCTCTAAAGCAGAACATCTATGAATGGAAACTTCTCTTGGGGATAAATCCAGAGCTTCCAGAACAAAGGGAGATACCTTTCTTAGCTTTTTTCCTCCGTAATCTTCTGCGCTTGTAAAGTAAAGCTCTTTTTTAGCACGGGTCATGCCCACATAAAAAAGACGGCGTTCTTCCTGACGATGGAAGTCTCCACTGGGAAGAATATCTCTTATGAGTTCATCGGGGAGAGGAATAGCTTCCCGGCGAAAAGGCGAGGGAAAACGTTGACTTATAAGACTCACCATAATGACAACAGGAAATTCTAATCCCTTTGCTTTATGAATGGTTAGTACATTTACTGCGTCACTCTCAAGATCTGCCTCTGCTACTGCAGGGTTGTCTCCAGCCTGAATTAAAAGGTCAAGATATCTCACAAACGGTAGAGCTTTATTTTCTCTCAGAACCTGACTTGAACTTTGAACAAGTTCAAAGAACCTTGCTATATTCTTAACCTTCGTCTCATTTTCAAGAGAAGGGTTTCTGGTCAATCTATTGAGGAAACCTGTTTTTGTAATAAATTGATAAAGAATTTCTCCTGTTGACAATCTTATACTTTTCCTAAGGTAGTCTTCAAGTTCTTCAAGTATCCTTTTGATGGTAGCTTTACCTTCCATTGAGAGCTCTTCATCAACTTCAGGAAAATCTTCCAGATGAGAAAAAACATAAAAGAGAGAACGATTTTTTCTTGATGCATAGTTCATACATAAGGTAAGGTCCCTTGCGGGCATTTGAAAGATCTCTGAGGCAGCAAGGTAATAAAGACTTATGCTATCTTCTGGATTGACAAGAGCCCTTAAAAAACAGATGAGAATTTTAATTTCTTCCTGATCGTACAAGCCTTCGTTACCGGAGAACTTCCAGGGAATATCAGCCATATTTAGAGCACGAAGAAAAGGGTCTGCATCATTATTTGCTCTAACCAGGATAGCAAAATCACCCCATTTATACCCTTCTTTTTCCACCTTTTCTCTAATGAGTCTTGCAACGCCCTCAGCCTCAGCAAGCACACTATCATAATGAAAAAATTTGACCTTTCCAACATCTTTTTTAACAGCAATCAGTCTTTTATTAATTTTATTTTTAAACTCAAGACGATCGGGATTGTTATATTTAATTAATCTGTAGGCACAATCAAGAATCTGCTGGGGTGAGCGGTAATTTTTAGCAAGAACTATCTGATGGGCATCCGGATAAGTATCGAGAAACCCAAGAATGTTGCTTATAGCTGCACCACGAAACTTGTAAATAGATTGATCATCATCCCCTACAACAGTAATATTTGGTTTCTTCCTCCCAAGCAATTTGACAAGTTGAAACTGGCTGTAATTTGTATCCTGAAATTCATCAATTAATATATAACGAAAACGGCGCTGGTATTCCCTTAAAATTGAAGGGTGTTCGCGAAAGAGTTTTAAGGTCAGGGTTATGAGGTCTCCGAAATCTATTTTACCTTCCTTTGCCAAAAGTTCCTGGTATTTTTTGTAAGTTAAAGCAATTTCTCTCTCTTTTAAAAATTTCTCTTCCAGCTCCTCATCTCCCTGATTTTCCTTTAACTTCTCTTCAAGTTTTTGCACATATCTAAGGTAATCCTCAGGTGTAATATCCTCATCTTTTGCTCTGCTAATAAAAGTCAAGATAGCTTCAATATGACGGGTGGGATTACCCAGAGGACGGTAATAGGAAAGGGGAAATTCAAATAAATGTTCCCGAAAGAACATAATTTGTTCTGGAACACTTAAAACCTGAAAATCAGAGGAAATACCTATTTCAAGAGCATTTTCCTTTAAAACTCTATCTCCAAAGGCATGGAAAGTACAAATCCAGAAATCCGTATAACCATAAGGAACAAGAATGTCTACCCTTTCTTCCATTTCAAGAGCGGCTTTTTCAGTAAAGGTGAGAGCAAGAATTTCCTCTGGTCTTGCTCTTCCTGTGGCGATAAGGTAAGCAATGCGGCGGGTTATCACCTGAGTTTTACCCGTCCCTGCTCCTGCTACTATAAGAAGCGGACCTTCACCGTAGGTTACTGCTTCTTTTTGTTCTTCATTCAAACCTTCAAGTATCTTCCTTGCATAGGGAGAGATTGACATTTTGTTTAGGCGTCTTTTACCTTTGAAACAATGTCATTGGCTCTTACTCTATCTCTAACCTTTATTCCTACAGCATCACCAGGTTTTGCCTTATCAACTGGTTTATTTTCTATTTGCATGGATTCAACGATTTGTTTAAAATCAGTGGTATGTCCTTTTATATGAATAGTATCCCCAACCTCAAGCTCCCCTTTCTCAATATTAACAGCAGCAACTCCCACCCTGGCAAAGTACTTTACCACCACACCAACTTCCTCTTCCTCCATTTTTTAGCTCCTCAATTAATATATTATTAATCTTGAGATTATAATATCAAAATTGAACTTAAAAGACAAGAGA
>JAGGZA010000132.1 GCA_021162265.1 Candidatus Aerophobota bacterium
ATAATGGGGTAGTGGATGTGCCGGAGTGGCGGAATAGGCAGACGCAGTGGACTTAAAATCCACTGGGCAATTTTGCCCGTGCCGGTTCAAGTCCGGCCTCCGGCATTTGACTTTTGTCAAGTTTATTATAAAAATATATTAAGATAGCGGGGTGGAGCAGCCAGGTAGCTCGTCGGGCTCATAACCCGGAGGTCGTCGGTTCGAATCCGACCCCCGCAACCAGCTTTTAATGGCGGCGTAGCTCAGTTGGAAAGAGCACACGGCTCATACCCGTGGAGTCCGGGGTTCAAATCCCCGCGCCGCTACCAGAAGTAATGTAACATTCTAAACCACCAGCTCTTTTATGTCTCTAAATACAAAAAATAAAGGAGGTGGCAAAAGATGAAAAAGGTAAAAATAGGCGGAGAAGAGATAGAGCTTTACGAAGAGGCAGATTTAAACTCACTTTTTGAGAATCTTCTGCAGGCTGCGGGAAGAAGAGGTGTATCAGAAAAGCTGATAAATAAAACAAAGAAGATTTTGCTGAAACAAACAAAAAAAGCAGACAAAGCTGCTGAAAAAGGAAAATCGGAGCAACTTCGCAAGTTACGTGATTCAATCAAACGCTTGGAGGATATAGTAAAAGATCCTCCTTCCTACAGCAGAGAAGTAATTGAAGAAATACTAAAATCCTTTTAGAAGTCTTCTTTTTCCCTGTACCTTTCCACTGTGAACCTTTGAATTTCCAGCTCCTGCCAGGGAACATTAAATAGTCCAGCTTTCTGTTTTGCTATCTCCACCTGTTGATCTACCGTATCTACGCCCTCAAGGTCCGGTAGCAAAAGACCTCGTTGCCAGCCTCTGCTTACTATTATGCCATATTTTTTGGGGTTTAATTCCTCCAGAGATTTAACAGGCTCTGGTTCACCAAGTATGTCTACAGAAATATCAATATCTTTTAACTCTCCTGCCTCTACAGGAGGAAAGCGAGGATCTCTTGTAGCCGCACTTATAGCATTTTCTATTATTTCATAGGCGATACTTGGCTTTGTGGGGATGAATGTACCAATACATCCTCTAAGTTTACCTTTTTTGTGCAGTGAGACAAATACACCGGATCTTTTCTGAAACCTTTCGGGAATAAAAGAAGGAGGAGTTATTTTTTTTCCCGTGGTTAGATATTCCTCAAGTGTTTTCCGGGCAAGAGTAACAGGAAAATCTTCTTCTCTTTCTTTTTTTTCTCTCAATTTTTCCTCCCTTTAAACCAAACCAGCCATCGCTCTCAACCTTCTTATTCTTTCCTGGGTAGGAGGATGTGTGCTGAAAAGACGGGTAATCCAGTCCCCTCTGAAAGGATTAACAATAAAAAGATGGGCTGTAGAAGGAGAAGTCCCTACCAGAGGTCTCCTTTTTGACCACATATCAATTTTCTCAAGAGCGCTTGCAAGATAAAGAGGTTTCCCGCTTAAATTAGCTCCACTACTATCAGCCTGATATTCCCTCGTACGCGATATAGCAAACTGAATAATCATCGCAGCAAGGGGAGCTAAAATTGAGACAAGTAAAAGACCTAAAATACTTCCCCCTCCCTCATCATCACTCGAACCCAGAAAAACAGCCCATCTTGCCCAGTAAGCTATCATCATAACTGCCCCGGCAATGGTAGCTACAATTGTAGAGATGAGGATATCTCTATTTTTTATATGAGAGATTTCGTGAGAGAGAACACCTTCTATTTCCTCAGCTGTCAGAGTCTTTAATAGTCCTCGAGTTACAGCTATAGAGGAGTGCCTGGGGTCTCTTCCAGTGGCAAAAGCATTGGGAACATCAAGAGGAACTATCCATACACGAGGTTTGGGAATCTTAGCAGCCATAGATAGATTCTCCACTATGCGATGCAATTCAGGATTATCACGAGGTAGAGTTTCCTTTGCCCTGTACATTCTCAAAACGATCTTATCACTCCACCAGTAGCTCACGATATTCATACAAAGAGCAATTAAAAAGGCAAAGAAGGCTCCCGCTATTCCAGCTATTAACCCCCCTATCCAGATAAGTAATAAGGTTAAGATAATCAAAAGTAGCGCGGTTTTTAAAGTATTCATTCACTATCCTCCTAAGATAAAACCTTCTTTAATATGATATCCTTTTATAAAATCATAAGCATTTATTCTTGACCTATTTGGAAGCTGAACCTGCTTAACTAATATACTCCCTTTTCCTGTTTTAACAAAAAATCCTACACCTTTTTCTATTCTTATAATACTCCCGGGAATATTTTCTACCTCATCATTTAGAACCTCCTCCAAAACCTCTGTTTGCCAGATTTTAATTAAAGAGGATTCATCATTATGCCTGAACGTAGTAAAAGCTCCCGGTGACGGATTCAGCGCTCTCACCAGGTTATGTATCTTCCATGCTGCTACCTTCCAATTAATTTCACCCATCTGCTTTTTTATCTTCGGAGCATAACTTGCCTTTCCTTCCTGGGGTTTTAGCTTAACTTCTCCTTTTTTAATTAAATTAATAGCCTCAATCAATGCTTGTGCTCCTGTATAAGATAACTTCCTTCCCAGGGTTTCTGAAGTATCCTGAGGAGCAATAAAAACCTCTTTTTGAAGGATAATATCTCCCTCATCAATCTTTTCTCCCATTTTTTGAACAGTAACTCCTGTTTTTTCCTCACCTTTAATCAGTACCCATGGTATGGGTGCAGGACCTCTATACTTTGGCAAAAGCGAAGGATGTAAATTAATAGAGAAAAAACCGGGAATATCCAGTAACTTCCCTGGAAGAATCCTGCCAAATGCAACTACAACTATCAAATCAGGTTTAAATAAACTAATTTTTTCCAGAAAATAAGGGTCTTTTAAATCTTTTGGCTGGTATACAGGAATATTTCTCTTAGATGCAATTATTTTTACCGGGGGAGAAGTGATTTTTCTTCCTCTCCCCGCAGGTTTATCAGGTTGCGTAACAACAGCTAATACCTTTTCATTTTCTATCAGCTTCTCTAACGAGGGACAGGCAAATTCTGGCGTCCCCATAAATATAACAGAAACCTTCCCTTTTTCCCTGCTCCTTTGTGAGGGAAAAAACTTTTGAGTCTTCTGCTTCATAGGGGAATCCTCCCGGATATTTTGAGTCTTCTTTTATAAGAAGGCCCGCCATACCCAGAGTTAGATTCCCGAGAATTAGGTGTTGGCTCAAAGTTTTTTCTCACTAAAGGAGCAGGGTTAAAAACTATTTAATCTCTCCAGTTTCCGCATCTTCCTTCTTTGCCTTCTGATAGCTTTTAATCTTTTCTTTCTTTTTCTCTCCGTAGGCTTTTCGTATTCTTGATGTCTTTTTATCTCTGAAGTTAGCCCTGATTGCTGACACTCTATTTTAAACCTCTTTAAAGCTTGAGAAAAGGAATTATAATCATCTACCCTGATATCAACCAAATTCTTTACACCTCCTTGGAGTATCAGTATATTGTGACTTATATAAATTTAATAAATTTTCTCCTCCAGTCAACTATTTTTCATTGACTCTTTTTTTGCTTAAATTTATGCGTCCTAATTCATCAATCCCGATTATCTTAACTAAAATTTCATCTCCCGGATGCACTACCTCTGAAACATTTTTGACATACTTATCACTGAGTTCCGAAATATGAACAAGACCTTCTTTGCCGGGAGATATCTCTACAAATGCCCCGAAGTTTGTTACTCTTTTCACCTTACCAAGATAAACCTTTCCCACTTTTAATTCTCTCACAATGTCCTCAATCATCTTCAAAGCATTACTTGTAGCCTCTTCACTCATAGAAGAAACTGTAACTTTTCCTTCAACATCGTCTATATCAACCCTTGCACCAGTCTCTTTAATTATTCTTTTTATTACTCTTCCACCCGGACCTATGACATCGGGTATCTTATCCATAGGAATAGAAAGTGTAGCTATTCTGGGAGCATGTTTGGGAAGACTTTCTCTGGGTTTTTCTATAACCTGAGCCATTTTTTCCAGAATTACCATCCGTGCTAATTTTGCCTTTTCCAGAGCCTCTGATAGAATCTCAAATTCTACTCTATCAGTTTTTATATCAAGCTGGAGAGCAGTTACAGCTTCCTTTGTCCCGGCAACCTTAAAGTCCATATCTCCCAGGTGATCTTCTATACCCAGAATATCGGTTAACAGGATATTTTTCCCATTCTCCTTAATAAGCCCAATTGCAACACCAGCCACAGGTTCAGATATGGGCACACCAGCATCCATCAAAGAAAGACTTCCTCCACAAACAGAAGCCATAGAGGAGGAACCATTAGATTCAAGAATATCAGAAACAACTCTTATAGTGTAAGGAAATGTACTTTCATCAGGTATTACAGCTGCAAGTGCCCTTTCAGCCAGGAATCCATGACCGATTTCTCTTCTCCCTGGTGCTCCCATACGGCGAGCCTCACCTGTAGAAAAAGGAGGAAAATTATAGTGAAACATAAATCTTTTAGTTATCTCTTCTCTTTGCAATCCATCTATAATTTGTTCATCAGCTGAGGTTCCAAGGGTTGTAACCACGAGAGACTGAGTATCTCCCCGGGTAAAAAGGCTCGAACCATGAACCCTGGGAAGTATTCCCACCTCACAGCTTATTTTTCTTATCTCATCAAGTCCTCTGGTATCCCATCTCTTCCCCTCGTTTGCAACCATCTCTCTTAACTTTTTCCTCTTCATCTCCTCCAGGAGAGACAAAAGGTCATACTCTCTTTCTGGATAAAGGGGTAAAAACTTTTGAAGAAGTCTTTCCTTTAACTTTTCCAGATATTCGTCTTTTTCCTCTTTCTTCCACTCTGAATTAATATTTTCAATCTCAGGAGTCAGAAAATCGATAACTTCCCTGGTTAACTTTTCCTCAACCTGGTAAAGAGAGATACTCTGTTTTGGTGCTGGTGCAATAGACAAAAGTTTTTCCCCTGTCTCAATCACCTTTTTGATCTCTGTATGTGCTTTTTTTAAAGCCTCCATAATCACGGGTTCCGGGACCTTTTTGGCTTCTCCTTCAACCATGGTTATACCGTCTTTGTTCCCCGCAACTACTATATCCAGCTCACTTTGCTCAAGTTGTTTATCGGTGGGGTTAATTATAAATTCATCTCCAATCTTGGCTATTCTCACTCCCCCTACCATTTTATCAATTACTTTATCAGACAAGGATAAGGCTATACTCGCTCCTGTTATTCCCAGAATGGAAGGCTGGTTGGATTCACTTGCTGAAAGCACTGTAACTATTACCTGAGTTTCATTTCTAAAACCTTTTGGGAAAAGTGGACGTATTGACCTGTCTATAAGTCTGCTTGAAAGAACCTCCTCCTCAGATGGTTTCCCCTCTCTCTTAAAAAAGCCTCCGGGAATTTTCCCTGCTGCATAAGCTTTTTCTCTATAATCAACGGTAAGTGGGATAAAATCAATTTCCTCTTTTATATTGGAGGATATTACCGCTGTTGCAAGTATTATATTTTCTCCATACTGTACCCATACTGCTCCAGAGCTTTTTTTTGCTACCTTTCCGGTCTCTATAATTAATTTTTGCCCGGCAATTTCACTCTCTATTTTATACATTATATTTTCACCTTCTAAGTCCTAATTTTTCTATTATTTTTTTATATCTATCAACATCAATCCTTTTAAGGTAATCCAACAACTTTCTCCTTCTTGATATCATCTCATGCAATCCTTTTTTTGAACCATTATCTTTTTTATTTTTTTTCAGGTGCTCCGTGAGGTTATGTATTCTTCTTGTAAGAATAGCTATTTGAACCTCTGGCGAACCTGTATCATTTGGATGTTTACCAAACTCCTCCTTTATTTTTTCCTTTTCTTCCTTGGTTACACTCACTTCTCTTACTCCTTTTTTGAATAGAATAGCAAATTTTAACCTAAATGTAAAGGTTTCAAAATTAAGTATTTGAGGTATGAATTATCTCAAGGGTATATTTACTCTTGCAGAGAAGGTCAGAGGCATCTCATCCTCTTCTTTTACAACAAGTTCTATACAAACTGCCTGAGGTAATGCCGCAGAAAATTTTTTTCCTCTACTTTTTCGAGAATCCCAGTGAGATAGCCATCTTTCTCCATTATAATAAGAAAAGGTCAGTTTGTCTATATTAGAAGCAAGAACGGTAACAGTCCCGCAGGACTTGAGAGTAGAAAAATTACTTTTCACCTTTCTTAAAAGACGAGAGCCTTCAAGCTTATACTGGATTTGCTTCAAATCGTACTCTCCCTTTTGAGAAGGGATGTTAGATGAGGAGGTAAATAAAATCTCATCCTTATTACCCTTAAACAAAATAAAGGGATTGCTCGAAGTTACAAAGGCGCTTTTTAAATCTCTTCCCAAGATATCAAGACATCCCCTTATTGTTTGATATTGTTCCAGGCGAGCATTTCCCTTCTCCCAGGCTCTGTAAACTTTACTGAATATAAGGTAAAGTCCCAGAATAAGAAGAGAGAATATAAAAGTTGCCACTAAAACTTCTACTAAGGTAAAAGCTATTGACCTTCTTTGAATCATACTTGCTTCAGTACCTTTTAGCAATATAGGTTACTATTTCTATCCGGGATGGTGAATTTTCCCTCTCATCATCGTAAACTATTACTCTCACCTTCCTCAAATTGGGAACATCTGTTTGCCACCATTCTACCTGCCAGTTGACTCCCGGGTATTTTTTAAACTTTCCATTACCTTTCCCGTAACCAGAAGATACCTCAGGATATTTTTTATCAAGCATTTTGTATCCATCTCTTCTTATATCCTCCATTAAATTCTGAGCCAGTATCCCCACCCTTGAGTAATTCTCTGCTTTTCTTTTTACTTCAAACCCGTATGGAAAAACCCTGGTAAAGACTAAAAGACCCAGAGACAAAATTCCAACAATAATAACCACCTCTACCAGGCTAAATCCCTCTGACTTTAAAGTAATCATTGCTAACCTTTTCAGTGTTTTTCCGGGTATACTCTCACACCTCCCGTGGTGGGTGCAATGGTTATCGTATACCAGTTATTTTTTCCATCTCTAAGGTAAATAGACCCTCCCTCTGCTGTTCCCTGAGGATAGAAAAAAAAGGAATTGTCCCACACTCCTCCCTCTACAATCCCGTCTTCCTCTCCCCACTTGCCAAGTTCAGGATCGGCAAACCTAACTTTCCTGTTTAAATAAGCTATTCCCTCTACCCTCTGCCCTTTCATATCTTCGACCCAGTACTTTCCTTTTCCAGGATGAAATACCACCTTATAACTTTTCCTTTCACTTATGGCAAGACGTCTTGCCCATAATAAAGTACTTGCTATATCCTGAGCCGATGTCTTTAAGATAGTTCCTGACAGATGATTTTGAAAATACAAAGAACCGGCAAACATAATAGAGGAAATTATGGCTACGACAACTATAAGTTCAATTAGAGAAAATCCAAAAAAGCTACCAATTGTTGATGTCATCCTCCAGGTATCCATTCTTATCTTCACTCAAAGAAAGTTCATCTATAAGCCCATCTTCATCATCGTCCATATCATTCTGGCAGTAATCTCCATCCTCAAACTCATTAGCATCTTTTCCATCAGTTCCTGTCTTCCCATCAAAGCCCTTGGAATAAATATCAAAACTTGTTGTATTATGAAAAGGTGGAAAAGTGGCAGGGTCATTGTCCAGGTTAGCTCGATAAATATATATGTGCTCTCTGTCTTTCTTTCCCCTGTGCCAGGGGTCAACAAGCTCTCCCTCTAAGTTTACCTCGTCATCTTTAAATTCAAGGTAAGGACCTTTCCATCCGGGGATATTTCTAACAGGATCATCTTCATCAGGATCAAGTGCACGATGAAGTGACTTAGACCCCTCTTTATCGGAAGGATAAGTTCCTGTATCAATTCTGTACATAGATATAGCAAGCTCAAGTTTTCCTATAAATGTCTGTGCTTCTGATCTTTTTGCCCGATTGGTTGCCCTGACAAGATTTAAACTCACAATTGTAGCCAGGATAAATATTACCGCAATAACTATTAAAAGCTCTACAAGGGTAAAACCCTCTGATTTTTCCTGACCCATAACAGGTTAGCCTTAGTAAAAGGGTATATTACGCAGTTTAAGCTTTTATTATAATTCTCTTTGTAGAAAATAATATTATCCGATACCTCGCACCTTTTCACCAACACCTGCAACTTTCTCAGGCTGGCATATTTTTTATCCTGTTAAAATCACCACTGATTATTGCATCTACAAGAGAACCCATATAAAGGTCAATGTTCTCCTCTGTTTTTTTCACATCAACATTCCCATCCTTATCTCTCTCAATTATAGAAACAGGAGCCTGTTCCAGTTTGCTCCAGAGCTGAGGGTTCTTTGCAGCAGTTAATATTCTTTTTTTATCCTCCTCATCCACTCCTACCTGTCCAAAGGTCGTGGGAAAGTTTATCTTTTTTAGAAGCTTTATCATACCTTCCGCAACCTTAAGACCCAATTCTCTTCCCTTATAACCTTCTACACTTCCCTCTATATATCCTGCATCCTTCAGTATTTTACCAACCATTTTAAGCTGAGGTTCAATTGCAGGAGCAAAGAATACCGTGGCATAGGGATTAACTATAGCACAAGCTCTGCCATGAGTCAACTTATTCACAACAGAAAAGCTAAAAAGATGTCCGTAGTTTGTTCCTCCAACCATAATGGCATATCCACCAAGATCTGTTCCAAGACCTATAGCTACCCTTGCATCTTCCTGCTCAGGATCATTTATTACCTCTGGCAAACTGTTAACAATTAAGTTAATGCCAATTTCAGCTATCTGCATTGCCCTTGCAAAAAATGGCTTTCCCGTTGCACCATATACAACTTCAAGACAATGAGCTATACCATCCAGCGCTCCATCTGTCGTAATTGCATAAGGTGCTCCTAAGGTTGTTCTGTAATCAAAAACTGCCCGGGGAGGAACAATAGCCTCATCAATTATTAATTTTTTCTGTCCTGTTAAAGGATCGGTAATATTTGAATATTTTGTAAGGTGAGCACCCGAACTTGCAGCTGTTTGCACTGCTATAAAAGGAGGAAGTCTCTTACCCTCTTTTTTTAATCTCTCTGTCACAAGCCCCATCCCAAAGTAAGGCTCAACATCATCCGGGTCTAAAGTTACAAGCACACTTGCAGCCTTCACAGCATCTATGGTACTTCCTCCTCCAAAAGCAATAACTGTTGCAGGTTTTTTCTTACATATCTGGCTGGCAATCCTGTAAACATCTTCCCTTGGTGCATTTGGTCTTGCACCAGCAATAATGTCTAAAATATTAACTCCCCTTCTTTCAAGAGAGGACTTAACTTCACTCACAAATGGCTCAATCCATTTTTCCTTTCCCCATCCTGTCACACATAACATACAGGAACTTCCC
>JAGGZA010000111.1 GCA_021162265.1 Candidatus Aerophobota bacterium
CTCTTTCTGCTTGATCATTGAAGGGACAACCGCCTTGCAACACAAGAAAGCTCCAGTAAGATTAACATCTATGGTTTTCTTCCAGATTTGAACAGGAATCTCTGTAAAAAAATATCTCGAAGTTATCCCTGCATTATTGACAAGAAAATCTATCTTCCCATAATCTCTCAAAACTTTATTTACTGATTCGTTAACCTCATTTTCACGTGTCACATCCACTTTGTAAAAATTTCCCTTTTTATTTAAAGAAAGTATTTGACCAACCGTTTCCTCTGCTCTTTTGTCCAGCACATCAAAAATAGCCACATCTGAACCAGCTTCAGCAAACCTTAAGGCAATAGATTTCCCTATTCCTCTTGCTCCCCCTGTAACTATGGTAACTTTTCCCTCAAGGTTTAAAGGTATCATCTCATTGTACCCCTCATTCAAAATTAACAATAACCTTCAGAGACTCATCAGCTCTTGCTGCAACTCTTACAGCCTCCCCAATCTGATCCAGCTTAAACCGATGAGTTATAAGCCCCTGCGTTGTTATTTTCCCCTCTTGCATAAGTCTGCATACAGCATTAGTTTCTATAGGAGAGGCTGAATAACTGGTTATTAAACTTAACTCAGAGAAAAAGAAGGTGTAGGGAAGGATAGAGAGATAATCATCTGGAGAAGTTGGCCCAAAAAGATAAAGGGTACCACCTCTATCCAAAAATTCAATAGCTTCCTTTATGACCCTGGTGGAGGGAGGAGTAACCACCACCACATCCGCTCCTCTTCCTTCATTAACCTCATAAAGCTTTTCCTTAACCTTCTCCTTTCCAGGATTAACAACAACATCCGCTCCCATTTTTTTAGCTTCCTGCAATTTAAAATCAAAAAAATCAGATGCTATTATAAGACCTGCACCCATCATTTTAGCAATCTGGATATGTACAAGTCCTGCAAAACCTGTACCAACTACAAGCACAGTATCTCCCATCTGGAGATTAGTCCTCTTAAGTCCTCTCATGCAACATCCCATTGGCTCAATAAGGCTGGCTTCCTCAAAGGAGATATTATCAGGTAATTTAATTACACCCCCATTCTCAACATTGGTTCTGGGAACTCTAATATACTCAGCAAAACCTGACGGATCGAGATTAGTGCGGTGGTAAGTGGGACACATAGTATAACTGCCCCTCCGACAATAGTGACAGGTAAAACATGGGACATGGTGATGAATAAACACCCTATCTCCCCTTCCAAGCTCCTTCACTCCCTTCCCTACTTTCTCAATTATTCCACTTACCTCGTGACCAAAGAAAGGAGACTTCCTCATCCTTCTGTACCACTCAAGGACATCGCTACCACAAATACCACATACCTTTGTTTTTACCAAAATTTCCCCTTCTCCAACTTCAGGAACGGGCATGTCAACTATCCTCACATCTTCGTTACTGTGATACTCTGCTACCTTCATGATCTTTTACCCTCTTTGTTTACCATAATTTTCAACTATAACCTGGACCGGTCTACCTTTATAAAAAATCTCATAAAGATTATGGAAAAGGAAAAGGTCATTCCTGACAACTAATTTCCCCTCCCTTTCTAAGCTCATAGCTATCCTGTGTATTCCTTTTAGTGTAGTGTATCCTTCAACAGTCTGGCCTTTCATCTCTTTCAGGGCTTGTTCAATTGAAACTCCCTCTCCCAGAAGCTTCCCAAGAGTTCTGTTTCTACCACCTTCTGAAGTAACATAAAGATCTCCCACTCCTGCTGGACCCAATACTGTCTCTACTCTCCCACCCTTTGCCACTATTATCCTGGCCATCTCTGTTGTAGAGCGAGCCATAAATGCTGCCTTTAAATTATCACCTCCCTGAAGTCCGTCCCCTATTCCCACTGCTATTGCAAAAGAATTTTTCATGGCTGCACAAAGTTCAACTCCCACCGTATCTGAAGTAAAATTGGTAACAAAAGCAGGACTGTGGAAAATACTACAGCATAGTTTTGCAGCCTTCAGATTAGAAGAGGCAAAAATAACCTCTGTAAAGATTCCCTGGACTATCTCTATAGCCCGAGCAGGCCCTCCCATAGCCACTACACTTATCTTACCGGATAAACTTTTGGGAATTTTATTCTCGATTAATTCACAAAGTGTTAAGTAAGGAGGGTCGGGAATACCCTTGGCTATATTCAGAATAACCATTTCTTCTCTTAAGTAAGGCGCCACATAGTTAGATATTTTCTCTATCCCCTCTGCCTTTACACAAAACACAATAACTTTCCTGTCTTTTAGAGCCTTTTCCATTTCATCAAAGTGAAAAAGATTAATTTCCCCGGGTATCTTTATACCCAATTTTTCCTGTTTTCTTGTTTTAATTATTTCCTCATCAAAATCTGTTCCCCATAAATTAACTTTATGTCCCAGATTATTCAAATGAAAAGCAATAGCTGTACCCATCACTCCTGCCCCTAACACAGCAATTTTCTCCATCTCACTCATCCAGAGATACTATGTTTTTGAACATTTTTACATATTTAGAAATTTTTGTCAAGAATTTTCACCATCGGATTATCATCAAATAATTATAGATAGTAGCTTTTGCCGACATTACTTTAGAAAAGCCGAAAGAAGGAACGAAATTATTTTTACAATATGAAATTTATCTTACTACTAAAAATTGATAAATCTTAAAAGCTCCACAGGGTGGGGGCTAACTTCACCAAATAACTTCAGAGTCTTTACAGCTCCT
The DNA here is from genome assembly GCA_021162265.1 of Candidatus Aerophobota bacterium. Classification (GTDB taxonomy): domain Bacteria; phylum Aerophobota; class Aerophobia; order Aerophobales; family B3-G15; genus CBFDTW01. The sequence continues at coordinate 2,727 of JAGGZA010000111.1, forward strand.
TCTATAGCTGCCCCTTTCAAGATATTCTTTCTTTTCGTCATCCTCCTTACTTTAAGTGAGTGTCCGGGAAAGATACCTAAAATATTTACCTTTTTGTCCCTGTAATTTTTTTCACCCTTAACAATACTTAGCCTTTCTCTGTATACTCTGTTTTTATTCCTGTACGCCCTATAAAACTTCTCGCCATGTCTTTTTATCCTGGTCCCTGTAATAAGATGGATAAAAATTCCCTCAGATAGCGAAGGATTATAATCTCTGGGTCTTGTTAAGACTACCAATATATCCGTGCAACCTCCATCAATAGCTTCTACCACAGGAATGGGACAGGACACACCTCCATCCAGATAGTCAACTCCCTGAATATTAACAGGTATATCATAAACAAAAGGTATCGCAGCAGTTGCCTTTAGTAAATCAAAAATATTAACGCCCTCTGCATTGCTCTTAAAAATAACAGCTTCCCCTGTGGACACTTTAGTCAACACAATGTTAAAAAGGGTAGGGTTGCCAAAAAGCCTTTTAACATTAAGGGGCTTTTTGCTGCAAATAATGTCCATCAAGAAGTCTATATTTACTATTTTTCTACCACGAAAAAGATTGATGAAATTCCTGTTATTTATATCCTGATAATAAATAGTGGTACCGTAAGCTGCTTGCCCGGAAAGAAAATAGGCTGCATTTAAAGCCCCGGCGGACACCCCATAAACCTCGTCAAATGCCTTGGTATATCCAAGCTCCTCCAGTGCACAGCAGACACCTGCTCCAAACACACCACGCATCCCCCCACCCTGAAGCACAAGTGCTGTCTTCCGAAGAGATTTTTTACCCTCTTTCTTTTCTTGAAAACGTTTCTTTATGTTCTCCAGAGCTTCAAGAGGATTAACTCCTCCGTAATCCTCACCGTCTTTTAATGTTAGCTCAGCTGTTTTTTCCAATTATCCTCACTCCATCCATATAAGGCCAGAGAACTTCTGGAATGTGAACTCTTCCCTCCCTATCCTGAAAGTTTTCCAAAATAGCTACCACGCATCTTCCTACTGCAAGCCCGGATCCATTAAGAGTATGCACATACCTTGTTTTACCTGTTGACTCCTCTCTGTATCTTATAGATGCCCTTCGAGATTGATAGCTTTCAAAATTAGAACAGGTGGATATTTCCAGCCATCTTTCCTGACTGGGAAGCCAGACTTCAATATCATAACCAAAAGAGGCAGCAAAACCTAACTCCTCACCGCAAAGTTTCACCACCCTGTAAGGCAACTTTAACCTTTTTAAAACTTCTTCTGCATCCTGAAGAAGTTTTTCCAGTTCCTCGTAAGAGGTCTCAGGGGTCGTAAACTTAACAAGTTCCACCTTATTAAATTGATGAACCCTTATCATTCCCTGAATTTTTTTACCATATGCACCTGCTTCCCGGCGGAAACAGGGAGTATAAGCAGTATAGCAGATGGGGAGCTGTTTCTCCTTTAAGATCTCCTCTCTGTGTAGATTGGTGACAGGAACCTCCGCCGTAGGAACAAGATAATAGTCATCTTTTTCACATTTATAAAGTTCTTCTCTAAACTTGGGGAGCTGCGCTGTACCAATTGTAGAGGAAGTATTGGTCATAAAAGGAGGAAGCACTTCCTCGTATCCCTGCTCAATGTGTAAATCCAGCATGAAATTAATCAGCGCTCTTTCCAGCCTTGCCCCTAACCCTTTGCAGACCACAAACCCACTGCCTGTAACTTTAGCACCTGCCTTGAAATCAAGAATTCCTAAATCTTCACCAATTCTTTGATGGTCTTTAACAGAAAAATCAAACTCAGGAATTTTACCCCATCTTTTAACCTCTTCATTTTCATCCCAGGGAACATCAGGATGAAGCCTGTTGGGCAGGTTAAGTAAGAAATTATTTACCTTACTTTCATACTCCTTTTTCTTTCTCTCAAGATTCTTTATCTTTCCAGCAAGCTCCTGCATTTCATTAACTAAATCTCCAATATCTTTTCCTTCCTTTTTAAGTTTACCTATTTCTTTTGATTTTTTATTTTGAAGATACTTTAACTCATCACCCTCTTTGGCGCATTTTCTTCTCTCTTCATCCCAACGAAGGAAACTATCAAGATCAGCTTTTGCCCTGCGTTTTTTTAAACTATCCCTTACAACATCTATATTCTCTCTAATCCATTTAACACTTAACATTTCCACTCCCCTTATTTACACAAGTTTACAACAGGCTAATCAACTCAGTTATTAGATCGGGAAGGAAGAAACTCAAGTGGATCTATTGGCTTACCATCCTTTGCCCTTCTCACTTCAAAATGCAACATAATCTCCTTTGTAGTTCCACTGTTACCTATTCTGGCTATAGGCTGCGCCTTCTCCACTATATCTCCCTTCTTAACAAGATTTATTGAATTATGCATGTAGCAGGTATAAACCCCGATCTCTGAATGCTCAATTATTATTGTCCATCCATAATTTCTCAACAGACCACTATAGTAAACCTTTCCCTTAGCAGGAGCAATAATAGTTGTCCCTTCTGGAGCAATAATATCAATTCCAAATTCACTTTTTCTATAAGCCTGGATACCTTCCTTAACAGGCCAGATTAAAAGTCCCTTTCTCTTTATTGTTTTTTTAAGGGAGGGAGAGAATTTGATTACATCTTTCTCTGCTTCAGGCAAAGGATTGCTTTCTTTCTTTGCGACAGAAGTTTTTTCAGGAACTTCAACCTTTTTAACCTTAGTTGCCCCTGGAATAAATAATTTCTGTCCTGGCATTATATGCTCAGGATCACGTAAACGATTAAGAGAAATAACCTCCTCCATACTAACCTTGTAGGTCTTGCATATACGCCACAGTGTTTCATATCTTTTTACCTCATGATATACACCTTTAACCTTTATGGGAACAATCAACTTTTGACCTGGATAAATCCTGTCAGTACGAAGGTTATTCTTTCTCTTAATATCCTTTATAGAAACACCATATTGCTTTCCTATATCCCACAAACTATCACCTTTCTGGACAATGTAGTATCTGTAGTAGGTGAGAATCGCTGCTTCTAAGGACGAGCAGAGAAAACTAACCCAGAGCAGTATAAAAATGACAGCCCAAATTCCGGTTAATATTTTTGACCTTCCCTTTTCCATTTAAGCCCCACTCTATTAAATAACTGGTCGGGATGGGGGGATTTGAACCCCCGACCTCCTCGTCCCGAACGAGGCGCGCTAAACCAGACTGCGCTACATCCCGCTAATTACCCTTTCCGCTCCAATAATACCAATCGTAGCAAATAAAACAATAACGCCTGCCAGACATACGCCAGCAAAAATAGCAGGAAACGATTGCTTTACGGGAATAGACAGAAGAAAACTTAAAAATGTTCCCGTCCAGGCTCCTGTGACAGGCAAAGGTACAGCTACAAGTACCATAATACCTATAATCCCATATCTGTAAACAATTTTTCTTTTTCTCCGGACACTTTTTTCCACCATAATGAAAATTTTACCTGACCATCTATACCTCTTAGCTATTTTAGATAAATATTTAAGACCATAAAGAAGGGGCAAAACAGGGGTTACATTTCCTATAACACTGATCAAATAAGCCTTTAAAGGAGATATCCCCAGGGACATACCCAGGGGAAGCCCTCCTCGCAGCTCAGATATAGGGAGCATACTTACCAGGAACGTAAAAAGATAAGAGGAAAAAGAAGGATTAATCAATCCTTCCCTCCCAGCCATATTTCCCAATTAAAGGAACAAACACACACCTTTCTACCTTTCTCTTTAAAATCTTCCCTTTCTGTTTTTTTGCTACTATCAACTCCTGAGAGTATACATCGCCTACCGGTATAACCATAATCCCTTCTTCATCAAGCTGTTCTATTAAGGGTGGAGGAATATCTCCTGCTCCAGCAGTAACTAATATGCGCTCATAAGGAGAGTATTCCTTAAGACCCATACTTCCATCACCAACAAAAATTCTAACATTGCTATAACCCATCTCACTTAGAAGTTTTTTTGCCCTTTCAGCAAGAGAGGGAATTCTCTCCACACTGTAAACCTGCCTGCTTAAAAGAGCAAGAATAGCTGTTTGATAACCTGATCCGGTACCAATTTCAAGGACTTTTTCGCTTCCGGTTAACTCCAGACACTGGGTCATCAAAGCAACCATATAAGGTTGAGAAATAGTTTGTCCTTCACCGATGGAAAGAGGAAAATCCCTATAAGCATCCCTGCGTGAGGATAAAGGAACAAACCTTTCTCTTTCTACTTTGAGAAAAGCATCCAGAATTTTTCTGTCATTAATTCCCCTGGGTATAAGCTGTTTTTTTACCATCTCCTCCCGCAATTTTTTGTAATCCACTCCTCTTCCCTTTCTGCCTTTAATTTTAACATAAAAGCATAAGGTGTCAAAAGTAATTATAAGGTATCATAAAGAGAAAATGGGATCAGGAAGGTAAACAATTGTAATAGATTCAGTTAATTTAAAATCTCTGTCATC
>JAGGZA010000142.1 GCA_021162265.1 Candidatus Aerophobota bacterium
GCTTTTCCCTGCTTTTCCTGCAAAAGTTTCCTCACCTTCTCAACCAACTCCTGAGGATTAATTGGCTTATCAAGATACTCATCTGCTTCCAGATATTTTTTTGTCATAGTAGGGAAAATTCTTTCTTCCATTTCCCTGGCAAGAGCTGTTAACCCCAGTACGGTATATCTTTGTATTGAGGATTACTCCTTAAATTATGGCAGATGGTAGCTCTATCTTCTCCAGGAAGTAAAAGGTCCAGAATGATTAAATCAGGCTTTTCTTCCTTAATTGCATTAATACCCTGCTTTCCATCAAAAGCAACCTCTACCCTGTAAGATTTACCTTCAAGAACTATCTTCAGGGCTTCCACCATATCTTTATCATCAATAACCAGGATTTTTTTCCGGATAACATCTTAGCTTAACAAAAACCTTATTTTGCTGCAAAGGATTAACCTGTAAACCCTGTGAGTCCACCTCGGCAGGAATAGGAAGAGAAGTCAGAATAAAAGGTCAACATCTGAGCACACAGGTTGTGTTGAGGGTCTCATCTCGTCTTCGATTTCAGGCACCTCGTCCTGCCTGCTAACTTCTAACCATCATCTGACAAAAATTTTTATTACTGCGTTTAATATAAATAATTTACAAAAATGTGTCAATAATATGAATTTAGGCAATTCCTGGCAGAATATGGCTTTTTCCGGATATTCCATGGAAGATGTCTTGTTGTCAAAATAATGAGACTCCCCTCTGGAATACCTAAAAGCCCTATAAAAACTACCCGGTGTCAGTATTTTTTTGACAGGACAAAGACTTGTTAATAAAATCAAATAAAAATAAACAGCTTAAAATAAAATGCTCAACAATTATAAAAAATGGCTTTTAATTAACTACGGGATGCGGGATTCCAGAAAAGTCCTGATTGATGATGAGAATTTATCCTCAAAGGTAGCAGAAGGGGAAATTCCCTCCCTGCTGGAGTTCTGGATACCCTCCAGGGAGTGCTTTGTATTAGGAAAAAACTATGCTAAGAAAATGGAAAGAACAGAACTAATTAACAAGGTAAAAAAAGAGGGCATTCCTGTTGTCATTCGCTCAAGTGGAGGTGAGGCAATACTCCACGATTCCACCTGTCTTAACTTTGGAGTGATTATTCCTCGCAAACTCTGCCCCAAGCTTTTTAACATTGGAGAAAGTTTTTCTCTTCTCCTATCAGGAGTAATGTATTATCTAAAAAAAATAAAAATTCCTTGCTATTTTGGTAAAACCAGGAACTTCTGCCCAGGTGCTTACGATATCCTTGTAAAAAGAAAAAAAATAGTGGGAGCTTCTCTTCTGTTAAGACAGAAATTTTGCCTTGTTCACGGAACCTTATTTGTAAATACCCAGCACGAATATATTAACAAAATTAAAATATTTTACCCCTCCGTAAAAGATGAAATTACCTCCCTTAGAATCTTAAAAGGAAAACGGATAAATATGGAAGAGGTAACAAGAGGTATTATCCAGGGATACAGGGAAAGTTTAAATGTGACCTTTTTTACTTAAAGCAACCATTGACATTTTCACCTTACCTCCTAAAATACAGCCTTAGAGGATAAATAGCTTTATGGCTTATCTTTTAAAAAAACCAACATCTGAGGATAAGTTAAAGGTTCTGGGAAGTTCGGCACAATTTGATGTTTGTGGAATACCCTCTTTATTTTTACGCAAAAATAAAAGGTTACAGCGATTCAAATTTATCTATCCTGCAATAGGCAAAGGAAGATATGTAAGACTCTTTAAAGTCTTACAAACAAACTCCTGTGAAGGTAACTGTTTTTACTGTTCTAACAGAAAGGACAGGAACTTTCCTCGTATAAGCTTTTCTCCTGATGAGCTTGCTCATCTTTTCATCCAGTATTATAAAAGAGGATTTGTAGATGGATTGTTTCTTTCTTCTGCCATTTATGAATCCCCAACTTACTCTCAAGAAGAAACTTTTAAGACTCTTTACCTTCTAAGAAAAAAATATGGATACAAAGGCTATATTCACTATAAGATTCTCCCGGGAAGTGAGGATAGCATTATTGAAAAGTGTGCTCCCTTAGCTGATAGAATTTCCATAAATCTGGAGGCTCTCTCCTCTGACTACTTATCAAAATTATCTCCCACGAAAAACTTTTCAACCCAGCTTATTGGAGTATTAGAAAAAATTTCCCTGATAAACAAAGAAAAACCTCTTAAAGCTGGAATTACCACCCAGCTTGTAGTAGGAGCTGCTGGAGAGTCGGATAAAGAGATTATTAAATTCTCTCATTTTCTTTACAAAAAATATGATCTCTGGAGAGTTTACTACAGTGGATTCTTTCCTATTAAACAAACTCCCCTGGAAAATAATCCTCCCTGTCATCCTTTAAGAGAACTAAGGCTTTATCAGGCAGATTTCCTTATCAGAAAATATGGATTTACTCCAGAGGAAATACCTTTTGAAAAAGATGGTAACCTTCCTCAAGAAAAAGACCCAAAGCTTGCCTGGGCTTTATCTCACAATGAGAACTTCCCAATGGAGATAAACAAGGCCGACTTCTGGCAACTTATAAGAATACCGGGAATTGGAAGAATTTCAGCTAAAAGAATTATCAAGAAAAGAAAAGAGGGAAGGATAAAAAATCTTGAAGAGCTTAAAGCAACAGGATGCATAATTAAAAGAGCAAGAAATTTTATAACCATTAACGGGAAATTTTATCCTTCCACCAGAAAAGATAAAGACATTATCTCTTCCTATCAGCTTTTTCTCTGGGAGGAAATATAAGGAGTATCACAATTCCCGCTCCTTTGAAAAAACTCCTTACTCCTCTAAAGAACTTTTTAAGGCAGCAATTGCTACCTCAAGTTGTTCATCATCTGGTTCTTTAGTGGTGATTCTCTGAAGCCATAGTCCCGGCGCTATTAAAGCTCTTACCAGAGGATTGGTTGCTTTTTTACCCGAGAGTTTAACAATCTCATAGGATATCCCGGCTATAAGGGGGACAAAAAGAAGCCTTATAAGCCTTTCCTGAACAGTGTTAGGTTTTCCCAAAAAGATAAAAACTCCAATGCTTACCAGCATAACTACTAAAAGAAAACTTGTCCCGCAGCGGGGATGATGAGTGGTGTACTTTTTAACATTATCCACAGTCAGATCCTCTCCTGCCTCTAAAGCAAAGATACTCTTGTGTTCTGCTCCATGATACTCAAATATTCTCCTCATACTCTTCCAGATAGTAATAAGCCAGAGGTAAATAAGAAAAATTGATATCCTTATTATACCATCAACCACATTAAACAAAAATCCACTTTTTATTCTCAGAAGTCCGGCAAGAAAAAGAGGAAGATAAAAGAAAAGAAAAAGAGCAAGGAAAGCTCCCAGGGCGATACTCAAAGAAAGCCAAATTGTAGTAAGAATTTGTTCTCTTTTAGTCTTAACTTTCTCCTCAACCTTCTCATCAGCATCTTCTTCCTCTTCCTGAGCAACAATTTCAGCAGAAAATGTAAGAGCCTTTATTCCTATATAAAGAGTTTCTGCAAGGGCTATTGCTCCTCTTATAATGGGCAAGTTCAAAAGCCAATGCCTTTTTGTAAGAGATACATAGGGGTCCTTTTTTACTACAATCTCTCCGTTGTTTTTTCTTACTGCTACCGTTACCCAGCGAGGAGAACGCATCATTACCCCTTCAATAACTGCCTGACCGCCAACCTGGAATTTATCTGTCAGATCTTTCTTATTTAAATTCCTATCTTCATTTTGATTAACTATTTTCTCCATTGTTATTCCTTTTGCTCTATTACCTTAAAAGCTATATCTACTGCCTGTTTTGCAGAATCTGCAATAAAAGGACGGGTGGGAAAACTTCTCAAAAAATCCTGAAGAGAGTTGCTTGATAAAACATCAGACCATCCACCGGTTCCTTTAACTATTATGGTGGGTTTACCCACATTTAAAGATAGAGACACCTCGTTTAAAGTTCCCCATCTGCCTGCAATACCAATCACCACATCGCTACTTCTTACAATAATGTAGTTTCTTGCTCTTCCAAGATAAGTTGTGAGAGCAACATCCAAAAAAGAATTGGCATAATCCTTTTTCTCAGGAAGAATTCCTATACTAAGTCCACCTGCTTTTTTTACACCCCTGCAGGCGGCTTCCATCACTCCTCCTCCACCTCCACAAACTAAAACGCCACCCCTTTCAGCAATAAAATAACCTACCTTTTCGGCAACTTTCAGGGCAAATTCCGAAAGATTAGGATCACTGGCATCACTTCCACATACAGCTATTATCTTTCTCATATGTTTGATAAATCCTCCAGCCTTTTCTTCAGTCTGCTGAGTTTCTCACGCAGCTGACTTTCCTTTTCTCTCTCCCTCGTTACAACCTCCGGGGGGGCTTTCTTTAAAAACTCATTAGAGGAAAGTTTCCTGTCAACCCTTTCAAGCTCGTTTTCCACTCTTATCAAATCCTTGCTTAACCTCTCCCTTTCTTTATCCACATCTATCAATCTTTCAAGAGGAATAAATACATCTATATCCTCCGCTATTCCCGACGCACAAATTCTTGGCTTTTCTACATCAGAACCTGCAAATATCCTTTCTGAATTAACAAGGGTCTCTATATATGACAGATTCTCTCTTAACAAACTTAGATTTTCAGAATTTTGCGTATGCAAAAGGACCTCTATCTTCTTCTGTGGAGGGATTCTCATCTCTGCTCTAATAGTCCTTATCTGTGTGACAACCTCCATGAAAAGACCCATCTTTTTCTCGGCGTCCCTATCCTCAACAAATTTATCCTCAGGCCAATCAGATATCATAATACTTTTTACCTCACCTGGCAAGCGTTGCCATAATTCCTCTGTTATAAAAGGCATAAAGGGGTGCAAAAGCTTCAAGCTACCTTTTAACACTTCGTACAAAACAGCCTGGGAAATTCTCCTTTGAATGGAACTACTTTTCAATCTCGGCTTAACAAGCTCCACATACCAGTCACAAAAGTCCTGCCAGATGAACTGATAAATAGCTTGAGCTGCCTGGGGAAAGCGAAAATCCTCCAGGTTATCTGTAACCTCCTTCACAGCTCTACCATAACGAGAAAGAATCCAGCGATCACAAAGCTGAAGTTCGTTGGAGAATAAAGTTTTCTCGGAAAAAGAAAAATCCTCCAGATTCATCAAAACAAAACGAGAGGCATTCCACACCTTATTGGCAAAATTACGATACCCCTTTACCCTCTCCTGAGAAAAACGAAGATAAGGAGTCTCTGTTTTCAAAGCTACAAGAGAAAACCTGAAGGCATCGGTCCCATACTTTTCCATCATATCAAGAGGGTCTACAACATTTCCTTTTGATTTTGACATCTTTTCGCCCTTTTCATCACCAATAAGAGGATGTATATGAACCTTTTTAAAGGGAACATTCCCTGTAAATTTAACTCCCATCATCACCATTCTTGCTACCCAGAAAAATAAAATGTCCCAACCACTACAAAGTAAAGAAGTGGGGTAAAACTTTTTGAACTTATCCTTCTTTTCCGGCCATCCCAGAGTAGAAAAAGGCCACAAACTTGAAGAGAACCATGTATCAAGAACATCTTCTTCCTGTTTAAGATTAGAAGAACCACACTTTTCACACCTGGAAGGATTATCACGGGCAACTATTATCTCTCCACAATCCTGACAATACCATACAGGAAGGCGATGCCCCCACCATATCTGTCTTGAAATGCACCAATCATGAATCTTCTCAAGCCAGTCGAAATAACTTCTCTTCCAGTAATCAGGATAAAACTCTATTTTCCCTTCTCTGACCACCTTAATGGCTTCTCTTGCGAAGTCTTCCATCCGCACAAACCACTGGGTAGAAAGAAAAGGCTCAACAACTGTTCCACAACGATAGCATTTCCCCAAACGATATACATAATCCTCTACTTTTTCAAGGTAACCCCCTTTTTTCAAATCATCTACTATTAACCTTCTCGCGACATAACGATCAAGCCCCCGATAACTTCCTCCCTTATCGTTTATAGTAGCATCCTTATTAAATACGTTAATTAAAGGAAGGCTGTGTCTTTTACCAATTAAAAAATCCTCTATATCATGTGCTGGAGTTACCTTGAGAGCCCCTGTTCCAAAATCAGGATCAACATAATCATCAAAAATAAGGGGTAAGGTTCTGCCTACCAGAGGAAGAACTAACTTTTTCCCCTTGAAGACTTTGTATCTCTCATCCCGGGGATTAACTGCTACCGCAGTATCACCAAGTAGAGTTTCAGGTCTTGTAGTGGCAACAGTAATATATTTTTCTCCATCTTTCAGAGGATACTTTATATAGTAAAGTTTTCCATCAACGTCCTCATACTCCACCTCAATATCAGAAAGGGCAGTTTGACAGTGAGGACACCAGTTAATAATATAGTCTCCTCTATAAATGTATTCTTCATTGTAAAGGGTAACAAAAACCTCCCTTACAGCCCTTGAATGACCCTCGTCCATTGTAAATGCCTTATCCTCCCAGCTCGAGGATACCCCCAACCTTCTCATTTGATGAAAGATACGCTCTCCATACTGTTCCTTCCACTTCCAGATACGCCTCACAAATTCCTCCCTTCCCAGTTTCTTCCTGTCAACACCTTCTTTTTGTAATTCTCTCTCTACTACATTCTGAGTAGCTATCCCGGCATGGTCAATTCCTGGAATCCACAGGACCTCATAACCCTGCATTCTCTTAAACCTTGCTACAATATCCTGAAGAGTAATATTAAAAGCATGCCCCATATGGAGAACCCCGGTAATATTAGGAGGAGGCATTACCATAGAAAAAGACCTTTTCTTTCTCCCGGGACGAGGGGAAAAATATCCCCTTTCTTCCCAGAAATTTTCCCACTTTTCTTCCACAATCTTCGGGTTGTATTTTTTTTCCATAGTGTTCCTTCTTGCTGCTTACAAAATTATGGTATTAGCAGCCTCATATTATAAAACAGACTCTATTAGTCAAGAGAAAAAAATCCGGAGATAAGAACAAGTTCCCCCCAGGCTAAAGCAGTTGTCAATAAAGACAGTAAAAATCCCACTTTAATCCACTGCAAAAAACTTATCTTTATCCCTTTGTGCTTCTCAAGCATTCCCAGAGCTACAATATTGGCTGGACTTCCTATCATTGTTATATTACTTCCAAAACAACCTCCGAGAAATAAACTCCACCATAAAAAGCCCATTAAATAAAACTCTACTCCTTTTGTCTGCAAAGCCTTAATTGCAGGTATCAGAATTGAAACTACCACTACATTGTCCATTACAGATGATGCAATAGAGGAAATCCAGGTAACTTCTGTAATCAATAATAAGGGATGAACCTTTACCTGACCCTCCAGAAAAGAGGATATCAAATTAGTAATACCTGTATACTTGAAAGTACCCGCCTTGGCAAAGAAAAGGATAAAAAAAACTATTGTCCACCAATCAACATGCTCCTCTATGTATACTCTGGCTTCTTCTCTCTTCCAACCCATAGCAATACCGGCTCCAACAAGAGGAATTGCAATTAGCAAGGTATTGGGTGGAAGCAGAAAAAACCTTTCTATATGATAATGAAGAGATAAAAGTAAGAGCACAATCCCCAGAAGAAGAAGCTCCTCTTTTATCTCTGTGGTGGCAGGAACACTTATCAATTGACGGAATGTCCTATCCTCTATTGCTATCTCCCTTATCTTAGAATCTATCATTCTCAATTCTCCCCGGTACCATACCCAGAGAAATACACTCCCTGCTACAAGACACAACAGCATTACTGGAAAAGACCAGAGTAGAAAATCTTGAAAATGAAAACCCACATGTGTACTTAGCAAAATCCCTGCAGGACTTCCAAGCATAGTTCCAGCACTTGCTATGTTTGTGCTCATCAAAGTTATCATAATAAAGGGCATGGGATTTATAGAAAAAAAACTACATATCTCAAGCACAAGAGAGGTCATAAATATGATTGATGCCACTTGACCTACAAGTGAAGTTAAAACAAGGGAAAATCCTATAATAAGTAAAAATAATTTGAAAGCATTTAAATTCCTTATTAAAAGAATTTTTTCAAGTACCCAGGTAAAAAAATCAACCTCTCTTAAAAGACCCACAAGAACCATCATTCCTATCAAGAAAACTATGAGATCAAGTGAAGCAAAAGCAATAAAATGGGAAATGTCAAGAGTTCTTGTCAGAAGGAAAGCTCCTACTCCTAAAAAAGCTACAGGAAGGTGAAATTTCCAGAGGGCAAGAGTAGCAATCACTATAATTA
>JAGGZA010000030.1 GCA_021162265.1 Candidatus Aerophobota bacterium
AGATTGACTACTTTGCAAGAGGTTACGATGAGAAGGGGTATACACCGGAGGAGTTTAACTTTCATCCTGCTCTTTTAAACACTGCAAAACAGTTCAGTGGTGCTGTTCAAAAGATGATAGACTTTGTTAAGGAAAACTTAAGATAACTTCTAACTCTAAAGACTCGCATAGAGGGTATAAATTAGGACAAAATTAGGATAAAATAATGCAAGCTCTGGTAAAAATAAAAAAGGGAGAGGGCTTTATAGAGGTCAGAGACGTACCTGAGCCAGAGTGTTCTCCCAATGAAGTATTGATAAAAGTTAAAGCAGCAGGTATATGTGGAACTGACCTGCATATATGGCATGACAAGATGATTTACTGGCCTCCTGTGATAATGGGGCATGAGTTTTCAGGAGAAATAGTAAAAACAGGAAAAAGCGTAGCTGGATGGAAAAAAGGGGATAGAGTAGTAGCTGAACCTCATACCAGAGCATGTGGAGTATGCTACCTTTGCAGAAGTGGGAATATTCATCTTTGCCCCCATAAACGTGCCATAGGCTGGGGAATAGATGGTGCTTTTGCTGACTACGTTAAAATGCCCTTTCATCTTTTACATAGAATTCCAGAAAATGTCTCTTATGAAGAAGCAGCTTTAAGTGAGCCACTTGCAATAGCAGTTAACTGTGTTATCCTTAACTCTGGAGTTAAAGCAGCAGATACTGTAGTAGTTGAAGGAGCAGGTGCTATTGGACTCTTAGCTGGTATGACAGCAAGAGCAGCAGGAGCAAAGGAGGTAATAATTACAGGGGTCACTCAGGATGAAAAACTGAGGCTGAAAAAAGCAAAAGAGCTGGGATTTAAAACAGTAAATGTAGAAAAGGAAGATTTGAATAAATTAGTACTTGATTTAACCGAAGGAAGAGGGGCCGATGTAGTAATAGAGGCTGCGGGAGTAGAAGCCTCGGTTAACACAGCTATTCAGATTGCAAAACGTCTGGGGAAAATCGCAATTATAGGTATAACCGGTGAGGAAAAAATTAATGTCTCCTGGAATGAGGCTGTTTTTAAAGCTCTGGATATCAAATTCTGTTTCAGCAGTAACTTTGACAGCTGGGAAAGGGCTTTGTTTTTTATGTCAAAAAGAAAGGTACAAACTTCTGCTCTGATTACTCACATTGCAAGTATAAGAGAGTGGAAAAAGCTTTTTACAGAGCTGGAGGAAGGCAAGGGGATAAAAGGACTATTTACATTTTAGTCCTTTTAAATAAAAATTGATAATAAAAATGTCTACAAGTGCTTTACAAGCTAATGTTTTAGTTTTAAATAAGCTGTGGCAGGTTGTGGATGTTTGCTCTGTAAAAAGAGCAGTATGCCTTTTATATCTAAAACATGCTCAAGTGGTGGTAAAGGAAGGCGGATCCTTCTACACTTTTGGTTTTGAGGATTGGCAAGACTTTTCTAAACAATCATACGGGGATAACGACTTTATTTCAACCATAAACTACCGATTGAAAATTCCCAAGGTAATAATTCTTATGCTTTACGATAAACTCCCTCCACGACGCGTTAAATTTACCCGCAAAAACATATATTTAAGAGACAATAATACTTGCCAGTATTGTGGAAGAAAGCTTCGAACTGAAGAACTGAATCTTGACCATGTAATACCTCTCTCCAGAGGAGGCAAAAATACCTGGGAGAATGTTGTCTGCTCCTGTATATCCTGCAATATGCGCAAGGGAAACAAGACCTTGCAGGAGGCAGGCATGAAACTTATCAGAAAACCCAAAAAACCTACCTGGAAAACATTTGTAAAAACCAGGTTCCCAAATATCCCTGAATGGGAAAACTGGAAGGATTTTATAGATGTTGCTTATTGGAATATAGAACTGGATGAGGATTAGAAGTTTATGAAATGAAAAATGTAATTACTGAAACTAACCTATCGGGAGTGAGATTTTTAAAAAGGGGTAAAGTTAGAGATATTTATGATTTTGGTGAAAATCTGTTAATTATATCTACCGATAGAATATCCGCCTTTGACTGCGTTTTACCAGAGGGAATACCTTTAAAAGGAAAGATTCTTAATCAGCTTTCGGCTTTCTGGTTTAAAAAAACAAATCATATTATTCCCAACCACATGATTACCATAAATATAGAGGATTTTCCTTCCGAGCTTTTCCCTTTTAAAAAAATACTTAAGGGAAGGGCTATGTTTGTCAAGAAATCAAGTCCAATAAGCTTTGAATGTGTAGTCAGGGGTTATTTAAGTGGTTCGGCTTATAGAGAATATAAAAAAAATGGACAGGTAGCAAAAATATCTCTACCTCAAGGCCTAAAGAAAAATGACCCTTTGCCTTATCCAATTTTTACCCCTGCTATTAAATCCAGAGAAGGTCATGATATAAACATATCTTTTGACGAGATGGAGAGAATGATTGGAAAGGAACTTGCTTTATTTTTAAAAGAAACAAGTTTAAAAATATATAATTTTGCTGCCAGTTTCTTGGATTCTCGTGGGTTTATTCTTGCCGATACCAAGTTTGAATTTGGCAGATTGAACGATGAAATAATTATAATAGATGAACTTTTAACACCTGACTCCTCTCGATTCTGGCTCAAGGAAGATTATATCCCGGGGAAAGATCAGGAAAGTTTTGACAAACAGTTCGTCAGAGATTATCTTGAAAAATTAAACTGGAATAAACTCCCTCCTCCTCCTTCTCTTCCTCCTGACATAGTCCAAAAGACAAGTGAAATCTATCAAAAGGCTTTTCAAAAAATAACAGGAAAATCTATTTTTGACACCTAAGTACTTTGTGCCCACCACAATTAAACCAATTTTCTGCCCCTATACCATTCATCACCTCCTCGACATAGCGTTGACACAGAAGATTGAAACTATAAAATTAACAAGGTGGGTGAACTCAAATGAATGAAAAGGATATACAAAAACTAAAGGATATGGAGGAAAAATATTATAGATTAAATAAACTCCTCACCGATCCTCAGGTAATAAAAGATCCAAAGCTCCTGCAGAAATATAGCAAACAGCAAAAGCAAATAGAGGAAATAATTAATATGTGGAGAGAGTATCAAAAACTCCAGGAGGAAATGAGCAACTTAAAAATAATGATTCGCGAAGAAGAGGGAGAGTTAAGAGAATTAGCAGAGGAAGAGAAAAAAGAGATAGAGAAGAAAATAAAAAACCTTGAGGATAAACTCAGCTTTGCTCTTCTCCCTCAGGATAAGTTTTCTCATAGAAATGCCATAGTTGAAATCAGAGCGGGAGCTGGAGGAGAAGAAGCAGCATTATTTGCCGCTGACCTTTACAAAATGTATATTCGTTTCGGGGAACAAAAAGGCTGGAAAATAGAAAATATACACTTTCATCCTACAGATATGGGAGGATTTAAAGAAGCAATATTTGTAGTTGAGGGCAAAGATGCCTTTTCTACGCTACGATACGAAAGTGGGGTACATCGTGTACAGAGAATCCCTGTAACCGAATCAAGCGGCAGAATTCACACATCTACAGTAACAGTGGCAGTTTTGCCCGAAGCTGAGGAAATTGAGATTGAAATAAAACCCGAAGACCTGCGTATAGAAACCTTTCATGCTGGAGGACCAGGAGGACAGCACGTAAATGTTACCGATTCAGCGGTAAGAATTACTCACATTCCCACGGGAATTGTTGTCCAGTGTCAGGATGAAAGATCGCAACATAAAAATAAAGCAAAAGCTCTGCGTGTTCTGCGAACAGAACTTCTGCAACTAAAAGAGGAAGAACAAAGGCAAAAAATATCCAGAGAGAGAAAAACGCAAATTGGAAGAGGAGAAAGATCAGAAAGAATAAGAACCTATAATTTTCCCCAGGGAAGAGTAACCGACCATAGAGTAGGATTAAGTCTTTACAACCTGGAGGAGATTCTCGACGGTAAACTCGACCAGCTTATCATCCCTGTTATAAAACACCTGAGGGAGACAAGAGTTGTAAGTGATAGAACTAAATAAAAAAGAAGGTATTCTTCAGAACATAGACTCAGATAAAGATATCCCCTGCTGGCTACAGGGCCTAATTCCCGAAGCCAAAGCATATGGGATATTTTTATTGTGGAGAAAGATATTCTCACCCTGTTTTTACCTTTTACCACTTGAGGAAAATGCAGAGAGAGTATATGAGGACCTCAAAGCTTTCTTGCCAGAAGGGGTTTTTCTCCTCCCTGTAAGAGAAAATACCACCAAAGGAAACCTTTATCAGTTTTTACATAAGATAAAAGAGAAGAAGATAATAATACTGGTGAGTTCAGTAAAAGCCGCAATTCAACTTGTTCCGCCCCTGGATATCATTGATTCTCACAAAATCCTTATAAGAAAAAATATGCAGATGAAAAGAGAAAGGTTGATAAAGTGGCTGATTGAAAATGACTATCATCCTTCACCCCTGGTAGAGGAAAAAGGTGATTATGCAGTAAGAGGCGGCATAGTTGACTTTTTTTGCCCCACATCATATAACCCTGTTAGAGTTGAATTTTTTGCAGATAGGATAGAATCTATAAGAGAATTTAACCCCTCCAATCAGCTCAGTGTAAGACAGCTCAGAGAATTTGTTCTTTCTCCCTCAAGCGATCTAAAGCTCTTACCAGAAGACAGACTCAAGCCTATTATTCAGATAATCCCTGAGTATTTCTCTCTCATCCTGGATGAACCTTTTGAAATTGAAAGAAAAATGGGAATAAACGAGTGGAACAAAAACAAAGAGGTGTTAATAAAAAAAGTGAAATTCTATACTTCTTCTCTCCCTCAAATTACAGAATGGATGAAACCCAAGAAAATAGTTTCCCTCAACTGTTCGCCCCTCTCCTTTTACAGAGGTGAACTTGATCTTATCTCAAAGGATATGAAAAACTGGCAAAGAAAAGGATATAAGGTAACTATTATAACCCCTACTCTTGAGCAAGCAAGGAGACTCCAGGAACTATTTCAAGAAAGAAAACTTGAATTTATCATTAAAGCTTCCTTTAATGACCGCAGTTTAAATGACACCTTAACCATAACTATAGGAGATATCGAAAGGGGTTTCATTCTTGAAGAAACAAGAGATGTCATAGTAAGTGATGCAGATATTTTCAGAAGGTATAGATATAAAAAAAGAAAAAAAGCTACTCCTTTTGAAGAAAAAATTAAAAGCTGGGAAGAGCTTAAAGAGGGAGACTATGTTGTTCATATTGACTATGGGATAGGAAAGTTCAAGGGTCTCGTAAGCTTAAAAATTATGAACAGGTGGGGTGATTATTTCAGAGTAGACTACAAAGGTTCTGATCGTCTCTATGTTCCCTTTAATCAAATGGATAGATTGCATAAATACGTAGGAGATTCAGACAGCCCCCCGCCTATCTATAGCCTCGAGGGTGCCGGATGGGAATTAACTAAAAAAAGGGTAAGAAAAGCAACAAGAGAACTTGCTCTTTCCTTGCTTGAGCTGTATTCTATTAGAAAAACAAAACCGGGTTACTCCTTCTCACCCGATAATGTGTGGCAACTCCAATTTGAAGCCTCCTTTCCCTATGAAGAGACACAAGACCAATTAATTGCTACAAAACAGGTGAAAAGGGATATGGAAAATCCTGCACCTATGGATAGATTAATCTGTGGAGATTCCGGCTATGGTAAAACAGAGATAGCAATAAGAGCAGGATTTAAGGCAGTAATGGATGGAAAACAAGTGGCAGTTCTGGTTCCCACCACTATCCTGGCCGAACAACACCTGAGGACCTTTTCAGAAAGGATGAGTGATTACCCGATTAGAATTGAAATGTTGTCCAGATTCCAGCGACCTAAAAAGCAGAAAGAAATAATCCAGCACTTAAAGGAAGGCAAGGTAGATATAGTTATTGGAACTCATCGCTTACTCCAGAATGATATTAGATTTAAAGACCTTGGACTTGTTGTTATTGATGAGGAACACAGATTTGGAGTAGCGCAAAAGAAAAAATTAAAAGAGATAAGAAAAACTGTGGATGTTTTGACTTTATCAGCAACACCTATACCTCGTTCTCTTTATATGGCTTTAACAGGAATATATGAGTTAAGCACTATTTTTTCCCCTCCTCAAGAAAGGCAGGAAATAGAGGTGGAAGTTTCTCCTTACAGTGATAAAATTGTTAAAGAAGCTGTACTTAGAGAACTTCTGAGAAAAGGACAAGTATTTTATCTTTACAACAGGATAAAAGATATACAAAAGGTAGCAGATAGACTGAGGAAAATGTTTCCTAAAGCTAAAATAGCTGTAGCTCACGGCCAGATGAACTCCTCTTCCCTGGAAAGGACTATCATTGATTTTGTTAAGGGTAAATACGACATTCTTGTCTGTACTTCAATAATAGAATCAGGGATAGATATGCCTAATGTAAACACCTTGATTGTGGAGAACTCAGAACAATTTGGCCTTGCTGACCTTTACCAGCTTAGAGGAAGAGTTGGTAGAAGAGAAAAGAAGGGCTATGCTTATTTTCTCTTCTCCCCGGAAAGAGTTATTACTGAGGAAGCTAAAAAAAGGCTTCAGATTATACGTCAATTCAAGGGAGCAGGAGCAGGGTTCAAAATTGCCATGGAAGACCTACAAATAAGAGGAGCAGGGAATCTTCTGGGGAAAGAACAACACGGACATATTGCTTCTGTTGGTTTTACTCTATACTCGCAGCTCCTTAGTGAGGAAATTAAAAAACTCAAGGGTGAAAGGGTAAAACCTTCCTTTCCTATACATATAGAGCTTGATGTTGAGGCCAGGATTCCTCAATTTTTTGTCCCAGACAAAAAACAGCGTATGCAACTAT
>JAGGZA010000086.1 GCA_021162265.1 Candidatus Aerophobota bacterium
AAGATGTACCTGTGGATTTAAATCGAAAAATGGAGCAGCTTCTTTAACTACCCTCTTTGTTACCTACTACAACTTTCTTCGACCCCATACAGCCCTTAAAGGAGATGTACCTATCCCTTTGGAAGATCTAAAGGGGGCAGATACTATCCAGGGCAGATGGGCTAAGCTTATCCAGTTAGCTCTCAATCTTAACCAGCCTTTTTACCTTAAGCTAAATTCCCGTAGGTTTTAGTAATATATTGATTTGAATAGCTAAAGATCAGTCAATCTGCTTTCTGTCCTGTTCCGAACTAACCAGTTCCCACCATAATCTTTAACTTTAGATACCTTATTTTTGAAAGAACGAATAGAAAATTTCTTCCTTAATTTCTTACATCTACTTTTCATATTCTATCATATTATTTTTGACAGTATCTTCTATCTGCAAGCAAAAAACATCTACAGGTAGGACATATATGGTTGCACCCACCACAATCAACGCAGCTCTCACTATGTTCCTTCCAGACAGGAGAATCGTAACTATCTTTCACCACTTCTCTATAAGGTACTCCTGTTTTAAATTCTCTATTAGACTTCTCCAGAAGCTTAATACTTTTTTCTCTTCTCTTCTCCATTTTTCTAATCATTTCCTGACTGGCAGATGAAAAAAAAGCATCATACTCTTTTATTAAACTCTCTCCCTTCTCAGAACCTATCTGCACCACAAATCCTTCCTCTACAAAGGAAAAGTTTAAATCAAAACCTTCTTCCGGAAAGGGCTTTGAACCGACCAGATTGCAAAAACAGTTCTCATCCGGGCTTACACAATCACTGCTTATAATTAAAGTTCTCTTACGAGCCTCAATATAAAAAGGATCCTTATATTCCTTACCAAATTTTTCTCCAGAGTAGACACTGTCTGAAATTTTCAATGCATTAAGGTCGCAACTCTTTGCTCCCAGGATGATTCTCTCTTCCTGTTCTTGTTGAAGTGTAGAGCTGGAGAAATACTCACCTACTTTACGCTGAGCAGGAGTGAAAAATGATTTCAGGGGATGAATAGCCCTTTTCATCTCAATTACTATCTTACCTATTTTATCCTCAGTCATCTTTTCATAAAAAGAAAATCCCCTTTCTGCAGGGGGAGGCATAAAGAGGAAAACGCTCTGCTAACTTCTGAATAAACTTTAGATAATTATCTTTTGATAGAAAAAATTCCTTCATCTTTTTTCCTTTGTGAAAAATATCACAATAATTTTATAACTATATAATTTTTTGTCAAGCATCTGTGAGTACTTTCACAAGTATACCCATTAAAAAATTTTTTGTCAAATCCTCGCAATAATGCTCTCAACATCCAAATAGTCATTTACAAGGTATGCGGCTTCTTTAACCTTGTCTTCATCTTTTGCCCTTATCTTAACCCTGCACTCATACACTTTTTTAGCAGTGGTATAAGTGTCATCCTTGGAAAGAAGAATAGGAAAACAGCTTTCTCTCATTAACTTTAAAACGCCCTCATGAGGCAAGAGGTCTCCTGTAAGAATCATCCCGGCTATCTCATAATCTTTTCCCAAAACTCTTTCTCCAGCAATCGAAGCCAGGATAATATCCTCCCTATCTCCAGGTACAATTATCAAACTATGAGGGGCAAAATGAGCAAGAGCATGATAAGGTTCCATAGCCCCTACAAGGATATTCTCAACTTTTTTTTGAAGAAACTCCCCGCAACAGATAATATCTGCCCCTGTAGCTTCTAAGATCTGCTCCATAGTTGGATAGGTAAGACACTCCTGAAAAGGTATTACACCAAAAAGTTTTATTCCTTTTCGCTCAAGACCCATCCTGGTTATCTTTTTCACCTTCTCATACTTCTCAGGAAGAACCTTGTTTATAACCACACCAACTATCTCAACTCCTTCCTGATCAAACAGGGCTTTATTTATCATAATTTCATCAATAGGCCTACCTATCCCTCCAGTAGAAATTAGAATAACCTTACTTCCAAGAAGCCTTGCTACAGAAGCATTGGAAAGGTCAAATACAGCTCCTACTCCCGCATGACCTGTCCCTTCAATTAACATTAATTCTTTATTTTGAGATATACGAGCATAGGAATCCTTTATCATTTTCACATACTTTTCTAATCCTCCCTCTTCTATGTACCTCTCTGTAAAGCCCCTCTCTACAGTTATAGGATTCATATCTTTCAGATTATTCTTCATTCCACAAACATCCCTCATCAATACAACATCCTCGTCAACCTTATAGCCTTCTTGCTCTACATAGTGCTGACCTACAGGTTTCATAAAACCAACTCCATGATACCTCTCTCTAAGAACTTGAAGCAACCCTAAACAAATGGTAGATTTACCATCATTCTGTCGAGTAGCAGCTACAAACAACTTTTTTTCAGAAGAATTCATTTTTTCCTGCTTTCCTTATAGGCTTTTATATACAGGTCTGAATAGATGTGTTTATTTAATATAACCTCGGCAGTTATAGCAGGTGAATTCTGCTATAACTGCCGAGGTTATATTAAATAAACACATCTATTCAGACCTGTATATAAAAGCCTATAAGGAAAGCAGGAAAAAATGAATTCTTCTGAAAAAAAGTTGTTTGTAGCT
>JAGGZA010000059.1 GCA_021162265.1 Candidatus Aerophobota bacterium
CTTTAGTCCACTTTCTTCAGAAAAGTATACTACTTTGCCTTTAAATATATCAAGTCCTCTGGTATTTCCAAATTCTTCACTTTCTGTAAATAAAATTTGCATTCCCAGACATATCCCAAGAAAGGGACGTCCTGATTGAATAAATTTATAGATAGGATCAATTAATCTATCTTTTTTTAAATTATTCACGCAGTCTCTAAACGAGCCTACTCCAGGCAGGACAAGTCCCCTTGAATTTTCAACTTCCAGGAAACTGTTGGTGATCTTGACCTCACAGCCAACTTTTCTTAGGGCATTTTTCACATTTAATAGATTACCCATTCCATAATCAATAATTGTTACTTCATTTTTGCCCATAATAGTTTCCTTAATGTAAAAACTTATTTTATAATTTTTTAATCAAATTTCAATAGACGGACCCTGGCAGGCTTTAACACAGATACCGCAGATATAGTGAGGTATATTGTACTCCTTTCTGAATTTTCTTAGCCTTTCGAAGCAAGCAAGATGGTCAAAATCTTCTCTTTTTTCTTTTATAGCTCCAGCAGGGCAAACTCCAATACATTTTTTACAGGAGCCACAACCTCTCTCTAATTTTTTATCTACTTTTAGAGGAAAATCAGTCAACACTGTGACAAGCCTGACCCTTGCTCCCCATTCTGGAGTAATAAGCAGGTTGTTTCTCCCCATCCATCCAAGTCCCGCTTGCTCAGCAACTAATTTATGAGAAAGATGACCTTTCTGGTTTTCCCAGTCTATCACCTGAGAAGCCGGGATAGGTAAAGCCTGGTAACCCTTTTTTTGAATGAAATCTGTTAGCAGAAGAGCTGTTCTGTCAAGTAAGTAGTTAACCTGCCGGTAGTGATGAAGATAAAGCTGGGTAGGATGGTCCTTTATATCTTCAATTACTTTATCGGATAATCTAAATGCAAGCGAGATTGCAAAAGGAAGACTATCTATAATTTCAGGAGAAATTCCCATGATTTTATGTTTTAAATTATCTACACGTGCAACACCAAATAGCGACATACCGCTGGAAAAAGCTATATCTTTTAATAGAGAATAATTTTTATTTTCCTCTTCCATTCTTTATTTTCCTCTCCCCTTATGTTTTTTAAGCTGGATCATTAAAATTGAAATAGCAGCTGGGGTTACTCCGGAAATGCGAGAGGCTTGCCCTAAGGATAAGGGTTTTACGCGAGATAACTTTTCTTTTATTTCTGTTGAAAGTCCTGGAATACTGTAAAAATCAAAATCAGGAGGGATGGTTAGATTTTCAGCTTGCTTGAATTTTTCCACCTCCAGGTTTTGTCTTTTAATATAACCCTCATACTTTAGCTCAATTTCTACCTGTTGAGAGATATCCTTTCTGGTTTCTTTAAAAGAGGGCAAAATATAACTTAGGTTATTGTAGCTAATCTCAGGACGTTTTAATATATCCTTAAGAAAAACAGGAGAATTAACAGGACTTGATTTAAGACTGATTAACTTCTTGTTAATATCAGAGGTAGGAAAAATTTTTACAGAGGACAATTTTTTTATTTCTCTTTTAATAGCCTCTCTTTTTTCTTTGATCTCTTCATATCTTTGTCTGGAGATAAGCCCTATTTTGAATCCCAATTCTGTTAATCTCAAATCAGCGTTATCTTCCCTTAAGATCAGACGATACTCCACTCTCGAGGTAAACATTCTATATGGTTCATTTGTACCCCTGGTTACAAGGTCATCTATTAAAACTCCTATGTATGCTTGAGATCTATTAATAATAAGAGGAGAAAGATGTTTTACCTTTAATGCTGCGTTTATACCAGCTATTAATCCCTGAGCTGCTGCTTCTTCATAGCCAGTTGTTCCATTAATTTGACCGGCAAGAAAAAGTCCTTCAATCTTTTTTGTTTCAAGAGTGGGTTTTAGTTCAGTTGGATCTACATAGTCATGTTCTATTCCATATCCGGGTCTTACCATCTTTGCATTTTCAAGACCTTCTATACTGTGGAGGACTTCCAGCTGGACATCCAGTGGAAGACTTGTAGAAAGGCCATTTGGATAGAATTCAACAGTCTCTCTTCCTTCTGGCTCCAGGAATATCTGATGTCTATCTTTTTGGGGAAATTTTACCACCTTATCTTCAACTGAAGGGCAGTATCTTACTCCAGTTGATTTTATAACTCCGGTATAAAGGGGGGACCTGTCCAGATTTTTTTTAATTATTTTATGAGTTTTCTCATTAGTATAGGTTATATAACAGGGCATTTGCTGAATGTTGATTTCTCTGGTGAAGAAGGAGAAAGACAAAGGTTGATTTTCTCCTTCCTGTGGCTGCAATTTGGAGAGGTCGAGACTTTTACCATCAAGACGGGGGCAGGTTCCAGTTTTAAATCTACCCATTCGCAGCCCTAAAGACCTTATACTTTCAGATAGTTCCTTAGATGGAAAGTCAGCAATTCTTCCTCCTGGAAAATTTGTAAGACCAATATGGATTAAGCCATTGAGAAAAGTTCCTGGAGTTATAACCAGACATTTTCCTCTGTAAATCTCACCCAGGTTTGTTTTAACTCCCTTTAATTTATTCCTTTCTATAATAATTCCCTCCACTGTTGCCTGTTTTAAGTCTAAGTTATGTTCATTTTCCAGTATTTTTTTCATGTACCAACGATAGCCCTGACGGTCAACCTGAGCCCGAGTAGACCTTACTGCCGGTCCTTTCTTTGTATTAAGTAAACGATATTGGATAGCAGTAGCGTCTACTGTTTTTGCCATTTGGCCTCCTAAAGCATCAATTTCCTTTACCAGTTGTCCTTTTCCTACACCACCTACTGCAGGATTGCAGGACATAAGACCAATTGTATCAAGATTCATGGTTATAAGGAGGGTTTTGCAGCCCATTCTGGCTGCAGCAAGGCTTGCTTCAATACCAGCATGTCCCCCGCCCACCACAATTACATCGTAAGTTTCAGGGTAGGTCCACATTGCTGTTTTTATCCTTCTCTCTCTGTTTCATAAGTTGAGTAAAAATAAGGAGTGTAAGCTTCAAATTCAGCTGCACAGGTATCAACAAGCTTGTAGACGGGTTTTATTCTCTTTTTTCTTCTTATTCCCCTGACGTATGTTTCATCTTTCCCCAGTATCTTTGCTATCTGGGAATCAGAAAAACCGTATCTTTTTGCCTCCCGCAAAATATCGACAAATTCTTTTTCCCCTGCTTTGTCTGAATTTTCAATTCTTTTTTCCATTTCCACGATTTCTTTTATATTGTATAAAAACCAGGGGTCTATTTTAGTAAGCTCGTTTATTTTTTCAACTGACATTCCTCTTCTTAAGGCATGACCTATATAAAGAATTCTGTCAGCATTGGGAACAGTGAGTTTCTGGATTAGCTGTTCTTGAGGAATATAAGGAGGATCAACTAAGCCATCTATGCCAATTTCAAGCGATCTCAGACCCTTTTGTAGAGCTTCTTTAAAAGTACGGCCAATTGCCATAGCCTCTCCCACTGATTTCATGGAGGTTGTGAGTGTTGGATCGGTTCCAGGAAATTTCTCAAAAGTAAAGCGAGGTATTTTCACCACACAGTAATCAATGGTAGGTTCAAAACAAGCAGGAGTTTCTCTTGTTATGTCATTGGGAAGCTCATCCAAGGTATATCCTACAGCTAATTTTGCTGCAATTTTCGCTATTGGAAAACCTGTAGCTTTTGATGCCAGAGCTGAACTACGAGACACTCTTGGATTCATCTCAATGACCACCATTTCTCCATTTTCAGGATTTATTGCAAACTGTATATTTGAACCTCCTGTTTCCACTCCTATCTCTCTTATAATTTTTATTGCTGCATCTCTCATATTCTGGTATTCTTTATCAGTTAGTGTTTGAGCAGGAGCACAGGTTATACTGTCTCCTGTATGTATGCCCATAGGATCAATATTTTCAATGGAGCAGATAATTACCACGTTATCTTTTTTATCCCTCATTACCTCAAGTTCATATTCTTTCCATCCAATAACTGATTCCTCAATTAGTATTTCACTTATCATACTACTTTCAATACCTCTTGCTGCTATTTCTTCGAATTCATCTATATTGTAAGCAACTCCTCCTCCTGTTCCTCCTAAGGTGAAACTCGGGCGGATTATGACAGGAAAACCTATCTTTTTTGCCACTCTCCTTGCTTCCTGCATATTGTAGGCAAGGCTACTTCTGGGAACTCTTAAGCCAATTTTTTGCACACATCCTCTAAAGAGTTTTCTATCTTCTGCTTTACTTATTGTTTTATAATCAGCACCTATCATCTCAACGCCATAGCGTTTGAGTATTCCCTTTTTGGCTAAAATTGCTCCTACATTTAGACCCGTCTGACCTCCAAGAGTGGGAAGAAGTGCGTCCGGTCTTTCTTTTTTTATGATTAATTCTACAACTTCAGGAGTTATAGGTTCTATGTAAGTTCTATCTGACATCTCGGGATCGGTCATAATCGTAGCAGGATTACTGTTAATTAATATAACTTCGTATCCCTCCTCTCTTAGTGCTTTGCAAGCCTGTGTCCCGGAATAATCAAATTCGCAGGCTTGGGATATTACAATTGGTCCTGAGCCTATGATTAGTATTTTTTTTATATCCTCTCTTTTAGGCATGCTGGTTTTCCTTTGTTATAAGTTCAAAAAATTGCTGGAAAAGGTAGGTGGCATCATGAGGTCCCGGTGAGGCCTCGGGATGAAATTGCACTGAGAAAAGAGGAAGTTCTTTGTGACGTATTCCTTCAAGTGTATTGTCATAAAGATTTATATGAGTTATTTCAACTTCTTCTGGCAGGGAATCAATATCAACACAGAAACCATGGTTTTGCACAGTTATGGCTATTTTCCCGGTTCTCAGGTCTTTCACTGGATGATTGCCTCCATGGTGACCAAACTTTAGTTTATAGGTTTTTCCACCGAGAGCCTGTCCCAGTACCTGGTGTCCAAGACATATTCCAAAAATAGGTAGTTTTCCTATAAGTTTTTTTGCTGTTTCTACTACATAAGGAATGGCGGAAGGATCTCCAGGACCATTGGAAAAGATAACACCGTCAGGTTGAAACTTCATAATTTCTTCAGCTTCAGTTCTTGCCGGTACAACCTCCACTTTGCAATTAAAACGAGCAATCTCTCTTAATATACTATACTTCACTCCGCAATCTATTACTACTACTTTGTAGGTGCCTTCTTTTTTCCATGACCAATTTTTCTTGCAACTAACATCCTTTACAAGGTCCTGACCTATTACTCCTGGACATGATTTTGCTTTTTTAACTAAATTATCTATATCTTTATCTGTGGTAGAGATAACTCCTTTCATGGCTCCCTGTACTCTTATATGTCTTGTCAGAGCCCTTGTATCTATTCCCTCTATTCCTATAATTTCGTGTTTCTTTAAAAATTCATCCAGGGATTTTTTAGCACGCCAGTTGCTGTGTACTTTACTGTATTCCCTGACTATAAATCCTTCTACCCATGGTTTTGGTGACTCAAAATCTTCATTATTAACCCCGTAGTTTCCGATAAGAGGATAGGTCATTGTGACTATCTGTCCTTTATAGGAAGGATCAGTGAGTATTTCCTGATATCCCATCATACTGGTGTTGAAAACTACCTCCCCTGATGTTTCTCCTTCTGCTCCAAAGGAATATCCCTCAAAAAATTTTCCGTCTTCCAAGACAAGTAAGGCTTTTTTGTTGTTTTCTTTCAAAACATTCCCTCACCCTGTGGAATCCTTTAATAAAGATACAAAAAGTGAAGGAAAAATCAAGGAGCTGAAAATTTAGAAGGCCTGGTAAGAAGGTGATACGCTTATGAAAGGTGGCGTAACATCTGGGTCTTGTTTAAACAAAGACCCAGATGTCGTTTTTTATTCTTCCAGAATTTTTTCTGCCTCTTCTTTATAGGCGTCCATAACATAAGGTATACCGGAGATCTTTGCAGCTTCCTCTGTCAAAGCCATAAGGTCCTTTCGAGAAATAGTAGAGATTCTGAAATTTCTGCTGCCTGCCATTAACTGCTGCAATCCAAGTTTTATCTTTTGACAGAAGGTATAAATACCTATTGCTCCACCGGGTATCTGTTTTATTTCTTTTCCGTATTTTTTCTAAGTTCCTCATAACAGATGAAAATCTCCTCAGGAGTGGTACCATACTCTGCAACTTTTTTAGGAAGATTTCCTTCTTCTATCCATTTCTGGATATTTTTACCTACCATACCAGGTATCATCAAGGCTCTTCCCATACAAACAGCTTTGACATAGGGACTTCCCATGGCAATTGCTTTAAATATGCCATCTTCGCTGGAAAATCCACCGGCAATAGCTATATCTGGTACTTTTATTCCTCTTTCTGTAAGCTGTTTGCAGAACTTATAGGTAAGGGATTCAAGGTAAAATGTTGGAATACCCCATTCGTTCATCATCACCCATGGGCTCATTCCTGTCCCTCCCGGAGCACCATCTATAGTGATAAGATCAAGTTTAGCTTCTGCTCCGTAGCGCAAGGCCATAGCAAGTTCTGCTTGAGAATAAGCTCCTGTTTTAAGAGTGATTCTTTTAAATCCAATTTTACGCAGTCGGTCTATTTCTTTAAGAAATGACTCTCTTGTGACAAATCCTAAACGGGAGTGTCTTTCAAATTCTCTGATTTCTCCTTCCTTGTATGCTCTTTGTACCTCGGGAAGTGTGGGATCGGGAAGTACAATATATCCTCTTTTTTTAAGCTCAATGGCTCTTTCAAGCTCCTTAATTTTTATCTCTCCTCCAATAGATTTTGCTCCCTGTCCCCATTTTAATTCTATGGTGTCAAGATTATGTTTCTGTAAAACGTACTCTGCTACTCCAAATTTTGTATCCTCTACATTCATCTGCACCAGAATTTCACCATATCCTTCATGAAATCTTCTGTAGATTTGAATTCTTCTGTCCATCTCAGGAGAATTTTTAATTTTTCCATTGCTGTCAAGTTCAAGTTCGGGATCTATTCCACACACATTCTCGCCACATACAAGTGTTATGCCTGAGATAGCTGCCCCAATAGCAAAGTGTTCCCAGTTTCTTCTTGCTATTTCTGTAGAACCTAATGCTCCGGTAAAGATGGGAATACGCATTCTGACTTTCTTTTCTCTTCCGTACTCTGTCTCAGTGTCAACGTTTGGAAAGACTGCCGTATCAGGTCCAGGTTCGACTTCTTCTGGTAATCCCTTTGCTCCGACAGCGTAACCTTGAATATTCAGGTGGGAATAATCTACAGGATAATTTTTATCTGCACCCGCTGTTATCTGTCCAAAGGGTTTTGGATAAATAACCTCACGCCCCCTGAAAGAAGCAAGCCATACCTCGCACCCACCTTTGCATCCATCGACACATACACTACACAGCCCTGACATAGGAAC
>JAGGZA010000136.1 GCA_021162265.1 Candidatus Aerophobota bacterium
AATTTCTCCTGTCCTTTAAAGCTCCATCAGCATGAATTCCTGACTCATGAGCGAAGGCGTTTTCTCCCACTCCTGGCTGATTTATGGGAATTGGAACTCCAAAAGCATAAGAGGCGTATTTTGCAATTTTCCAGGCTTTAGATAAATCTACTCTTTCATCCAGAAGATTGAGCTTTTCGAACCCACTTGACTTTTTAAGAGCAAGGATAATCGATACTAAATCAGCATTCCCCGCTCTCTCTCCCATTCCATTTATAGTGGTGTTAATATATGCATCTACTCCCGCATCTATAGCAGCCTTAGCTCCAGCAACAGAACAGGCAACAGCCATACCAAGGTCATTATGACAGTGCATTTCTATTGGAATTTTTACCTCCTTTGCCAGCTTGTATATTCGGTTGTAAATGGTAAAGGGGTCATCGTAACCAAGGGTGTCGCAGTACCTTATTCTGTCTGCACCAGCCTCTTTAACTGAGGTTGCAAATTCAATTAGAAAATCATCATCAGTGCGAGATGCATCTTCAGCATTAACTCCTATTGTTTTTATCCCGTTTTCTCTGGCAAATCTTACACTCTCCACAGTCATGCCTATAATACTTGGTTTGGAGGGGTCTTCCTTTGGAGTTCTAACAACTCTACCCTGAAATTTACCTTTAACCATCTGCTGCGAGGTGGAGATAGAGATATTTATGTGTTCTATACCTATTTCCAGAGCTTTTTTTATGTCATTTATCAAAGGTCTGCACCAGCCAGACAGGATTATGGGTTTAAGTACCCCCATTTTTGCAAGTTCCATATTGGCTTTAAGGTAATTTATCTCATGGTTGGTGAAGGGAAAACCAAACTCTGACTGATAAATTCCCATCTCGTTCAGGTAAATATTAATCATGGTTTTTTGTAGTTTAGCAAGTCCTAATCTGGAAGTTTGGACTCCATCTCTATTTGTAACATCTATTATGTAAACTTTATTCTTTTTTTCCATTTTCGGTCCTCTTTTTTACTTGAACTTTTAGAGGAATCTCTACCTCGGGGTGAAGTTTTATGGAGATGTCTCTTATACCAATTACCTTTATTGGTTCATTTAAGACAATCTTTCTGTGATCTATAGAAAGATTGAAGTCCTTTTTTATCTGTGCAGCAATATCGTGAGTAGTAACCGAACCAAATAATTTACCCTCTTCTCCCACTTCCCTTTCAATAATCAGGGTAGCATCTTTTAATTTTTCCTCTATTCGCCTTGCTCTGAACTTTTCCCTTTCAGTTTTTTGCTTTTCTATTCTTTTCCTCTCCTGCCATTTCTTAATTTCACTTGGAGTAGCAGGATAAGCTAAACCTTTTGGTATTAAAAAATTACGGGCATATCCATCACTTACCTGGACCAGTTCATCCTTCATGCCAAGATTATCTACATTTTCTCTCAGAATAACTTCCATCTTCTTACCCCTTATTTATAAGGTAAAAGAGCCAGCTGTCTTGCAATTTTAATTGCCCTTGTCAGTTGTCTTTGATGCTTGGCACATACTCCTGTCCTGCGTCTATTTTTTATCCTGGATCGGCTATCTATATAGTCCTTTAATGTGTCAATGTCTGTATAGTCTATAACTTTTATTCCTGAGCGACAAAACTGGCAAACTTTTCTTTTTTTAAAAAACTTGGTAGCCATTAATTCCTCCCTGCAATTTGTGCTTTATAACCTGTGGTTAATTTATGGTTTTATTCCTCTGGTTTTTCTTCGAATTCCCCTTTTCCCCCCTCCAGGTCCACATCCTCACCACTTATAGAAATACTGTCTATTTCGTTTTCCTCTTCAGGAGGAGCTTCAGGAGGAATTTCTTCTTCCACAGGAGCCCTTTTTAATCTCTGAAGAAATTCCACCCTCCAGGCTATAACTTCGGTTACTCTCCTTTTTATTCCGTCTCTGTCTTCATAAGAGCGAACCTGAAGCCTCCCATCAACTGCTACCTGACTTCCCTTCATCAGGTACTCTGAACATCTTTCAGCCTGCTTGCGCCACGCTACAATCGGGATGAAGTCAACTCCTCTCTCTTTATCCTGATTTAGAAAGGGGCGATTGACTGCCAGGGTAAAACTTGCCACTGGAGTCCCATCCGGTGTATATCTTAACTCCGGGTCTCTTGTTAAATTACCTATAAGAATTACCCTATTCAGAGCTGACATTGCTCTTTCTCCTCTCTTCCTTTTCTAACAAAGCACCTTTTCTTCTTTTAGTGATTATAACCCTAATTACATTATCCCGAGCCTTAACCCATTTAAGAAGGTCATCGAGATAAGCTGGATTTATGCTAAAAAGAGCTCTTAAAAAATAACCCTCTTCTTCCCCTTTGATTTCATAGGCTAACTTTCTTTTCCCTATATCAATGAACTCTTCTACATTCCCCTCATTTTGTCCAATAAAACCTGTTATCTCCTCCTTTATACCTTTTATAGCCTCTTCCTCTAATCCTGGTCTTAAGGCAAAAACCATTTCATATGACTGCACCTTACTCTCCTCCTTAAGCCTTTTTAAACAAAATGGAAATGAATAACGTCTCCATCTCTTACTTTATATTCTCTACCTTCTAACTTTACCTTTCCTTCAGCTCTTGCCTTTTTAAAATCTCCAACTTCAAGAAGGTCTTCTACGTCTATTACTTCTGCTTTAATGAACCCCTTTTTTATATCAGAATGAACCTTGCCGGCTGCTTCCACTGCCAGACTTCCTTCCTTAATAGTCCAGGCTCTTACTTCCTTCCCCCCTGTTATTGTGAAGAAGGTGATAAGGTTTAACTTTCTTGCAATTTCTCTTGCCAGCTTGCAAACCGCTCTCTCCTTTATTCCCATCTCTTTCAGGAAACTCTGTCTTTCATCATCAGGAAACTCTGCAAGTTCCATTTCTAATTGAGCACAAACCTCAATGAGTTCAAATCCTTCTTTTTTTGCAAATTCTCTAAGCCTTCTTATGTGAGTAGAAGGAGACTCTATATCTTCTTCCGATATATTAGCAACATAAATAACTGGTTTTAGAGAGAGAAATCCCTCTTGTTTTATTAGCTGGTACTCATGCGAAGAAATAACCTTTTCTGGATAGACGCCCTGGTTAAGGGCTTTTTCTACTTTATGTAAAATTTCTATGATAGTTTTATCGCTTTGTTTAATTGGTGATTTTAATAGCTTATTTAATCTTGTCAACCTTCTTTGAATTATATTAAGGTCTGAAAGGAAAAGTTCTATCTTGATAGTTTCTATGTCTCTTATTGGATCAATGCTGCCTTCTGGGTGAGGTATCTTTCCTTCAAAACACCGTACAAGGTGAATTAAAACATCTACTCCTCTTATTCTACTCAAAAATTCGTTACCCAGTCCTTCTCCTTTATGAGCTCCCTTTATAAGTCCAGCTACGTCCACTACTTCAATTGTAGCTGGAGTAACTACCTGTGGTTTGATAAGATTGGCTAACTTTTCCAGGCGTGGGTCAGGTAAAACAGCTACACCTGTGTTAGGTGAGACTGTACAGAAGGGATAATCTGCAACTGAGGCTCCGCCCCTGGTAAGGGCATTGAAAATTGTTGATTTACCTGCATTGGGTAGACCTGTAATCCCTCCTGATAAAGTAGCCAAAGAAGACCTCTCTTTAGGTATAGGTTTCTTTATACTGAGAGCGGATAAAATCTAACAGTTCCAGATACCCCCTTAAACCTTTCTCTTCTGCTGGTGCACGAAGGCGTTTTAAGGCTCTTTCTTCTATTTGTCTTATTCTTTCTCTACTTACTCCGTATCTTTTACCTATCTCTCTTAGAGAATAAGTTGGTCCTTCCAGGCCAAATCTCAGTTTCAAAATTTTAAGCTCACGAGGATCTTTCACCACCTTTTCCAGAAGTTCTCTAACATCTTTCTTTAACATATCCAGTGTTACCTCATAAACAGGTGGAGGAATAGTTGGATTAGCGATGAAGTCTATCATAGGGGTGTCTTTTTCCTCTCCTACGGGGGTTTCAAAGGATACGATGTCCTGCGATAACCCGAGAGCCTTTTTTATTTTCTCAGGTGGTATTTTAGCTTCTTTTGCTATTTCTTCTGGTGTGGGTTCGCGCTTTAATTTTTGCTCAAGCTTTCTTGAGATAAGGGTTAATTTTTTAATGAGGTGAGCAATGTGGACCGGGATACGGATAGCCTTTGCCTGATCAGTGATTGCTCGAGACAGAGATTGTCTTATCCACCAGCTGGCGTAAGTGCTG
>JAGGZA010000005.1 GCA_021162265.1 Candidatus Aerophobota bacterium
CAGGTAAATAATATGGTGGTCAATATTATAGAGGATTTTGGCAGGATAGATATTTTGGTTAACAATGCGGGAGTGAATGTGGGAAAAGAGGGGAGAGTTCCAATTCATGAGTTCAGGGAGACTGATTGGCAGCGGATTATCAATATTGATCTCAATGGAGTTTTTTATTGCAGCAAAGCGGTTGCCAGGCACATGGTAAAACAAAAAAGTGGTAAGATTATTAACATAAGTTCTATTGTGGGGATTGTACCACTACGTTTACAGGTAGCTTTTGCAGCCGCAAAAGCCGGGGTCATAAATATGACAAGAGCAATGGCTTTAGAGCTTGCTCCTTATAATATCTGTGTGAACTGTATAGCTCCAGGCTCAACGTTAGTGGAAGGGACAAGGGAACTATTTTATTCAAACCCCAGGATAGCAGATAGCCTTTTATCTCATATTCCTCTAAAAAGAGCAGCAGAACCAGAAGAAATGACAGGAGCAGCTTTATTTTTAGCTTCTGAGGATTCTGATTATGTAACAGGACAGGTTATTGCTGTCGATGGTGGTTGGACCTGTGGATTCGCACGTGACTGGTAATGAGAGGGTATCTTAAAAAGCTCTATAAATAAAATTGAAAGGAGGCGGAAGTGGAGAAGGAAAGGGTGTTTAAAGTTAAAGATGTGGTTGGATTTTCATTGCCAGGAGAGGAGGATACTTACATTTCCAGAATGTTGGTTGATGAGGAGAGCGTAGGTGCCAGGAAAATCAATCTCAACCATGGTACACTGAAACCTGGCAAGAATACAGGTGGAGGAAGGCATCCCTGTCCTTATGAGGAGGTATACTATATACTTCGAGGGGAGGGTATTTTAACTATTGGTAACAAAACATACAAGGTTGGTCCAGATACTGTTGCCTACATTCCCTGTGAGGAATTTCATAAGCTTGAGAATACTGGAAATACTGACCTTGAGATACTGACAATCTGGTCTCTTCCTATAAAAGAAGGTGCTAATCCTCTTTATGATGAGCGTAAAAGACTGTGGGGAACAACTTTCAAAAAAGTCACCGATAAGTAGTCCATCATTAAACTTTTGGGTTTCTTTACCAAGATCATCTATAAAGTTGTATGTTCAGAAACAAAAGGATAAACAGTAAATGAATGGTGCTTTCCGGGTTCAAAGTAAGATAAAAAAGCATCTTCTTTTCTGGGAAAGAAAAAATAATCAACCATTAATCGGGTTCCATATAGGTAATGTGTATCCTGTGCTGGATTTCAATGCAGCAAAGCCTCTTCTGGCGACCAGGAGTCCCATTACTCCTGATATGATAGAGCCTCTGGAATTTGTTGAAGATTATGAGCGGTTATATCAGGAGCACAGAAAAGTAAGTCAAGATACCTTCTGGGCAGCTACACCTTTCCCTGGTTTTCCCTGGATGGAAGCCATTTTAGGTTGTCAGATTTATAGTTCAGCAAACAGTTTCTGGGCAAGTGCACATCTTTCTTTAGAGGAAGTAAAGAAATTAAAATTATCCGATTCTAATCCCTGGTTTGTAAAATTCATTGATTTTGCAAGATTACTTGTTAGGATATCTAAGGGGAGGTTTCCGGTTGCTCAGCCCTTCTTTAGAGGTCCTACCGATCTTCTTGGAACACTGAGAGGGCAAACTCAGTTTGTATACGATCTTTATGAGGGAACGCAGGAGTTAAGGGAAACTATAGATGGAATAGCAAAAATTTACATTCAAGTAGTCAGTAAGTTAAATGAGGTTATTCCTCCGTTTTCAGGAGGATATAGTATAGGGTTTTATGATCTTTGGGCACCCGGAAGGTGTATTCACTTTCAGGAAGATCTGGCAGCTTTATTATCACCTGACCTCTACCATAAATTCTTTTTACCCTCAGCCCGTAAAATTTCCGGTAGCTACCCATTTTCATTTATCCATTTACATCCTTCTTCTATTTTTATATTGGATCATTTGCTAACTATCCAATCACTTGGTGTTATCCAGATTAACAGGGAAAGCACGCCGGATTTTAAAATAAAAGAGATGTTCCCTGTTTTTAAAAAAGTACAGGAGGCAAAGAAGCGCTTGATGATTTCAGGGGAGTTGACCAGGGAGGACATCGATCAGATTTTATCCGATATAAAACCTTATGGACTTTATTTGCAAATAGTAGTACCTTCCTCAAACAGTGCTTGCAAGATGCATAATTATTTTAAGGAAAGCTGGGAAAAACATAAGATGCATTAGTTCTCATCTATTGCTTATAGAGGAAAAAATATAGAAGGAGAAAAAACATGAGTCAAAATAAACTTAAAGTGGCTTTTGAAGAGAAAAAACCTGTCTTCGGATTATTTGTGTTCATAGACAAACCATCTGTGATAGAAATTATGGGATATATGGGATTTGATTTTGCTATTTTTGATGGGGAACACGCCTATCCTGACCTTGAAACTGTAGAGGGAATGGTTAGAGCAGCAGAGATAGCTAATATAACTTCTCTAATGCGTGTTCCAGAAGATGATTTTACCACCCTCTCCAGAGTACTGGAGACAGGTATTCAGGGAGTATTAGTTCCTCACGTAAAGACTGCAGAGCAGGCAAGAAGGATAGTGAGAACCTGCAGGTTTGCTCCTCTGGGCGATAGGAGTTTTGCTAACATTACTCGCGCTGGAAGATATGCTTCAACTTCTCCTTCTGAATTCTTGTCTAAAGGTAATGAGAAAATTGTAATAGGAGTCCAGATTGAAGAAATGGAGGGGGTTGATAATTTATCTGAGATAATATCCGTAGAGGGAATAGATTTTATGTTTATAGGTCCTTACGATTTAGCCAATTCTCTGGGTTATCCTGGAAACCCCGGACATCCCAGGGTGGTGAGTGTTATGGAAAAGGTAATAGCAGAAGTTAGTGAAAGTGGTAAAATTGCTCCCGGTCTGCATGTAGATGCCCCTCCTTATAGGGTTGAGAAGTGGTTAAGGTTAGGAGCAAGGTTTATAACTTGTGGAGAAGATATTACTGCTCTCAAACGAGGATTTAATGAGTTTCTGGGGATATGCAGGGAAGCGGAGGCTAAGGTGAGATAAGATTCAAGATAATTGAAAAAATATTTCAAGTTAGTGGGGAGCAAAAAATGTACAGGGTATTAATAACTCTTTATGAGAAATTTGGAAGATTTTCTAATGGAAGAGAGATTTTAAAAAAAGCAGGTTGTGAAATTATAGAAAGTCCATATCCACATCCCGTGGAAGAAGAGGACCTTTTAAAGATTATTAAAGAGATAGATGCTATTGTAACAGGGGATGATAAGCTTACAGCTAAGGTTATTGAGGCTGCAGATAAGTTGAAGATAATTGCAAAATATGGAGTAGGTATAGACAGGGTAGACATTAAAGCTGCTACAGACAGGGGAATACCCATTACCTTGGCACCTGCTTTATCTAATGCAGTGGCAGATTTTACCTTTGGAGTGATGTTTGTCCTGGCAAGGGGAATATGTGATGCCAGTGCATTAGTTAAAAATGGAGAATGGGGAAAGTCCTTTGGATTTGGCTGGGGAAGGTCTTTTATGGGTGTTGAACTGTGGCAAAAGACACTGGGAATAATTGGAGCGGGCAGGATAGGCAGGGAAGTAATCAGGAGAGCAAAGGGGTTTCAGATGAAGGTCCTGGCTTACGATATTTACAGGGATGAAAGGATAGCTCAGCAATTAGGTTTTGAATACACATCCTTAGAGAGAGTTTTAAGAGAAGCAGATTTTGTCAGTATTAACGTTCCCCTGACAGATGAAACAAAAAATCTAATAAATGAAGGCAAGCTAAGCCTTATGAAACCCTCAGCTTATCTTATAAATACTGCCAGAGGGCAGGTAGTGGATGAAAAGGCTCTTTACTTTGCGCTGAAGGAGAAAAAAATAGCAGGTGCAGCTCTTGATGTTTTTACCCGGGAACCTTTGCCTTCTGATAGTCCCTGGCTTTCACTGGGTAACGTAATTCTCACCCCACATATAGCT
Organism: Candidatus Aerophobota bacterium; assembly: GCA_021162265.1. Classification (GTDB taxonomy): domain Bacteria; phylum Aerophobota; class Aerophobia; order Aerophobales; family B3-G15; genus CBFDTW01. The sequence goes on from JAGGZA010000005.1 coordinate 4,001, forward strand.
GCAGATACAAAAGAAGCTGCTGGAGGAATGGATCTTATCTGTGCAGAAAATATAATCCGGGTTTTAAGGGGAGAAAAACCTTTATATGCAGTAAATCTTTCTTAGCAGTAATGGCAAAAAAATTATAAGATTTCCATTACCTTTTTATACGGTTTAAAAGATTGCAAGGGGAGGAAACAATGAGCAAAATTAAGCTGGGTGTTAATAATTGTTTTGCTGTAAAGAGGTGGCCGGAACCAGAAGAATGGTGCAGGATAGTAAGTGAAGAGCTGGAACTAAGATATGTGCAGTTTAGTTTTGACATACTCGATCCAAGGGTTTCTCAGCCAGTAAGGCGTAAGATAAGCGAAAGAACGAGAAGAGTAGCTGAAAATTATGGTCTTGAGATTTACACTACCTTTTTTGGTCTTGCTTTTTATTCCTTTAATCAACTGCTTCACCCGGATATAGGGGTGCGTCAGGATGCCCTGCGCTGGTGCGAGGAGGCAATATTTATGACAGGTGAATTAGGAGCGAAGGGGACAGGTGGACCCTTAGCTGCTCTTTCTATGAGGGATTATAGTGACCCTTCACGGAAAGAATATTTAACCGAGCAGCTTATTGAATCACTTCAGTATCTTACAGAGATTGCTGCCAGGGAGGGTCAGGAGTTTTTTCTGTGGGAGCCGACACCACTTGCCAGAGAGATATCTCATACAATAGAGGAAGCAAGAAGATTTCACGCAGAGGTTAACAGAGGTTCTTTTTTACCTGTTAATCTTTGTCTTGATGTAGGACACCAGTGTGCCGCAGATACAGAGGGAGAAGATAGGAACCCTTACAGGTGGTTAAAAGAACTTGCCCCTATATCTCCGGTTATCCATATCCAGCAGACCGATGGGAAGCTTGACCGCCACTGGCCTTTTACAGAGGAGTTTAATCAAAGAGGTATTATCAAACCTGATAAGGTGATTGAGAGTATTGGACAATCTGGAGCAGATGAGGTATATTTATTTCTTGAGGTGATACATCCCTTTGAAGTGGATGAGAAAAAAGTGATAGAAGATATGAAGGAGAGTATAAATTATTGGAAAAGTTATGGGGACATAGAGTATTAAAAATGGTTCAAAATTTTGACTGTGTGGAAGGGAGTAAATAATGAGACAATTTCTTTCTCTGGAAGGCAAGAAGGCAATAATTACGGGAGCAGCAAAGGGTATTGGTAAAAGCATTGCCATTGTCTTTGCACAGTTGGGAGCTGAATCTACTCTTGTGGATGTTGATCAAGCTGGTCTGGAGGAAACTGTGGGAGAAATAAGAAACCAGGGACAAAAGGCTTATCCGGTGGTAGCAGATATAACTGACATTAAATCTATTGAGAAACTTGTAGAGGAATCTATTGATAAGATGGGAAGGATTGATATACTGGTTAACAACGCAGGGATTGCACTTACTAACCCTGCTGAGAAGGTAACAGAGGAGCAATGGGATAAAACTATGGCTGTTAATTTAAAAGCTGTTTTCTTTCTGTCTCAATATGTGGGAAGGCATATGATCCAGAGAAGGTATGGAAAGATAGTAAATATTGCCTCTCAAACTGGTATTGTAGCAGCAGAAGAGCATGCTGCTTACGCTGCAAGTAAGGCAGGTGTTGTTGGTCTTACTAAAGTTTTGGCTTTAGAGTGGGGTAAGTATAATATTAATGTTAATGCTGTTGCTCCTACAGTCATTATGACACCTATGGGAAAGAAAGTATGGTCAGGAGAAAAAGGTGAAAAATTTCTACAGAAGATTCCCCTTGGAAGATTTGGGGAGCCGGAGGATGTTGCTCACCTGGTTGCTTTTCTCTCCTCTGACCTTGCTAATATGATGACAGGAGCAACAGTTATGATTGACGGAGGATACACTGCCCAGTAGGTTCTAAATTAATAATTTTCCTCAGAATTAATGTTATTTTTTGATAATATCTGCCCAGAAGGAGGTTTAAATGTTTACTATGACAGCGAGTGGATATATGGGAAAAATTTTGTATATAGACCTGAGCACAGGAAAAGTAAGAGTGGAGGAATTGACAGAGCAAATAGCTGAAAAGTACATCGGGGGAAGCGGATTAGGAGCAAAGATACTTTTTGAGGAAACTTCAGCTGAAGTAGACCCCCTGGGTCCGGAGAATGTGCTTATTTTTGCTACAGGTCCTATAACCGGAACCAGAGTCTTTTCCTCCAGCAGGTTTGAAACAGTTGCAAAATCCCCTCTCACCGGAATTTATGGTGAGGCAAGCTGTGGAGGGTACTGGGGAGAGAAATTTAAAAGAAGTGGATACGATGCTTTAGTTATTAGAGGAAAAGCGGAAAAGCCGGTGTATATTTATATTGATGAAGAAGAGGTACAGATAAAAGATGCCTCTTTTTTATGGGGGAAAGATACCTTTGAAACTACGCACATTTTAAGGGGAAAAATAGACAGGTCAATAGCAGCAGCTGTCATTGGTCAGGCTGGGGAGAATCTGGTTAAAATATCCTGTATAATTGCTGCAGGCGAACATGGAAGAGCTGTGGGTAGATGTGGCCTGGGAGCGGTAATGGGGTCAAAGAATTTAAAAGCTATAGTGGTAAATGGAAAGAAAAAAGTTAAAATTGCAAGAGAAGATGAAGTTAAAAGTTTGATGAAGAAGATAATGCCCAGGATGAGAAGTGGAGTGGCTGAAGCTATAAGAAAATTTGGTACCTCTGCCGGTTTTGTTGATTGTGAAAATACAGGCGACCTTCCCATAAAGAACTGGTATCAGGGCAGGTGGGAAGAAGAGGCAAAAAAACTCTCCGGTCAAACTATGGCTGAAACTATTTTAGTTGGAAGATATCATTGTGCTCGTTGTGTAGTTGGATGTGGGAGGGTAGTTGAAGCTGCAGATGGTCCTTATAAAGGTATGCAAATAGGTGGACCGGAGTATGAGACACTCGGAATGCTTGGTTCAAATTGTTTAATTGATGATCTTCCCGGGATAGCTAAAGCAAATGAATTATGCAACAGATATGGATTGGATACAATTTCTACTGGTGGAGTGATTTCCTTTGCCATGGAAGCTTATGATAGAGGATTAATAAGCAAGGAGGATACGGAAGGAGTTGAACTTGAATGGGGGAGTACTTCTGCTCTAATTCAGATGATTCATCAAATTGCTCAAAGAAAGGGAATTGGTGAATTGTTAGGCGAAGGAGTTAAAAGAGCAGCAGAAAAAATAGGGGGGTATGCTGTAGAATTTGCAATTCACACAAAAGGATTGGAGTTTCCTGCTCATGACCCAAGGGCTAAAGTTGCCACTGCCTTAGCTTATGCTACTTCCAACAGAGGTGCCTGTCATTGTCAGGCCTTTACTCATGACTTTGAAAATGGAGTTTCTCTACCAGATTTAGGGTATCCGGAGACACTGGATAGGTTTGCAGTAGAAGGTAAAGCAGAGTTTGTTTTTAAAATGCAAAATCTGATGAGTATGATTGATTCTTTAACCTGTTGCAAGTTTGTTATTCATGGAGGAGTTACTGTTGAGCCTTTGAGAGAATTTTTAAATTATGTAACCGGATGGAGTATGGATACAGGAGAATTTTTAAAAACAGGTGAGAGAATCTTTAACCTGAAAAGACTCTATAATGTTCGCTGCGGAATCTCCAGAAAGGATGATACCTTGCCTCCCCGGATTCTTACCCATAAAAGGGGTGGGGGAACTAATATCCTTCCCTTCTTAAATCTTATGCTCAACGAGTATTATCAATTAAGAGGGTGGGATGAGTTTGGCATACCGACAGAGGAGAAGTTGGAAGAGCTGGGATTAAAGGAATTTAAATCTTATTGAAGGTTAAATTGTTTTCTCTATAGATGATAAATTTGTGTTTTTTAAAGAAGTATTATCGTGCCAAATTTTATTCCCTGCATATACCCTCTTACCTGAATTATGTGGGATAAAAATAAAGTAAAAAACTGGACAGATTAGCGGAAAAGTATTAATATTCTACATTCCCTTAGAGAAATAGACCCTGTACCATGTCTGCAAAAAGAATAGGAATTTTAGCAACGCTGGGGGCAAGTGTAGCCTGGGCATTTGAGCCTATTTTTGCTAAACTCTCCTACGCAACTGCAG
>JAGGZA010000058.1 GCA_021162265.1 Candidatus Aerophobota bacterium
GGGAGGCAAAAAGGCAAGTTAAAGCTAATTTTTTGGGGGTGATGAAAATATCCCTGATTGGCAAAATGCTGACCAGGGATGGGCTCAATAATTTCCGAGAGAACTCAGGGAGAGAAAAGGAGGTGATAATAAATCCTGAACTAAATCTGATTAGGGGAATTTAGAATTAGAGGCGTTTTTTTATTCTGGAAAAAAGACCGAAATTTCTCAGAAGAGAGGAGAAGGATTTCATTCAAAAATTTCTGTAGTAGAGACTCGATATTCAATTAGAAAAGTTAAAAAAGAAGAAAGGGAACAATTATGCGAAAAATAAAAAATAGCTTGGTAATAATGATGGTTTCTTTATTGGTGGTGGTTTGGTTAACACCGGCAATTGCCAAAAAGCCATTGTTAGGGTTTATTCTTCCTACTTTACAGGAAGAAAGATGGGCGATTGATCGGGATGGTTTTATTGAGGAAGCACATCGACTTGGAGCTGAAGTGCTTTTTCAGGCTTCAAACAATGATGAAAGGCTTCAAACAACTCAGGTAGAGAATATGCTTACTCAAGGTATTGATATACTTGTGCTTGGTGCAGTGAACAGTAGTGCAGCAGCAGTATTTGTAGATAAAGCTCATGACGAGGGAATTCCCTTTATTGCTTATACTCGCCCCATTTTAAATGCAGAGGTTGATTATTTTGTCTGGCACGACTTATACGATGTTGGTCGTTTGATTGCTGAGTATACTCTAAAAGCTAAACCAAAAGGAAATTGGGTTTTAATTGAAGGAGACCCTGGTGATGATGCAACAGCTTTTATGCGAGAAGCTTTTTTTAAAGTGGTACAACCAGCTATTGATAGAGGAGATATTAAAATTGTAATTGATCAACATGCTCTTAAATGGTCTACAGAAAATGCATTGAAAATTGCTGAGAATGCTTTAACAAGGTATAACAATAATATCCAGGCGATATGCTGTTGGAATGATGGTACTGCTCGTGGTGCAATAAGGGCTCTTCAAGAACAAGGGATGGATGCAGAAGATTGCTATACTACTGGACAGGATGGAGATATTGCAAATCTTCAATACATTGTGGAAGGTAAGCAAGGAATGACGGTATATAAACCATGCTTTCCATTAGGAGCAGCTGCTGCGCGTGCTGCATATGCGGTGGTGACAGGAGGAAAACCAGAAACTAAGGGAGTATTATGGAATGGAAGGGTTAATGTTCCCTTAATTACCGTTGAGAATATTCCAGTTGATAAGAACAATATTGTGGAGGCATTGATTAAACCCGGGTACGTTTCCGTGGATGAGGTCTATCGAAATATCCCTCGGGATCAATGGCCGAAGATCGATTAGCAAATGGGTATTTGACTGATAATACAGATAAAACATGTTAGATTTTAGGTCTTGGCACGGTAACGTGCTGGGACCTAAAAATTAAACAAGTGAAACGAAGTAATTTATCTTTTGGAATAATTAGAATGATGATTATTTGTTCCCCTTTAACCATCCACGCTTTGTTAAATTGGACTTATGCTTTATTAGAGGATTAGGGATGATACAAAATGAAACAAGCATTAAGTAATGAAAGTATTCTTGAGATGAGGAATATTACTAAGAAATTCCCTGGTGTGGTTGCTCTTAGAAATGTAAGTTTCGAGCTCAAAGAACAAGAAATACATGCTATCATAGGTGAGAATGGAGCTGGTAAATCTACATTGATTAAAATTCTCAGTGGTGTTTATCCATATGGAACGTTTGAGGGAGAAATTATTTTCAGAGGAGAAAAAAAGAAATTTGTATCCCCAAGGAATGCCAAAGATGCGGGTATTTCTGTAGTTTACCAGGAAATGTTAACAGTTCCAGAGTTAACAGTTGGAGAAAATATGTATCTTGGTGATATACCAAAAAATACTTTCAGACTTGTGAATTGGGATAAGTTATATTCAGATTCAAAGAATCTATTGAAAAGATTTGGTTTAGAGATTGATCCTTATGCTACTATTAAGACATTGACAGTGGGTGAGCAACAGTTAGTACAAATCGCCAAAGCAATTAAAGATAACCCTGTTATTCTTGTTTTAGATGAACCAACGTCATCTTTGACGGACAAAGAAATAAAGAATCTTTTCAAACTCCTCAATATTTTTTGTGATCATGGTGGTTCATGCATTTATATTTCTCATAAAATAGAGGAAGTTAAAGAAATATCAGATCGGATTACGATTCTGCGAGATGGCGAGAAGATTGTAACCCAAGCAACAAATCAGATTTCAAAATCCGATATTATATCAATGATGGTGGGACGAAAAATAGAGGACATGTATCCAAAAAGTCATTGTAAAATAGGCAAGGTAATTTTCAGCGTCAAGAATCTTTCTCAGAAACAAAGTGATACAGAAGGAGATAAAAAAAGACTAAAAAATATATCTTTTTATTTACGAGAAGGAGAAATTCTTGGCATTTACGGTTTGTTAGGGTCGGGTCGCACAGAGCTGTGCATGGCTATTTTTGGAGCATTAGCGGATGTCATAAGTGGAGAGTTTTTTGTATATGGGAAAAAAGTTGAGATTCACTCTCCGAAAGAGGCCATTCGAGAAGGAATTGTCTTACTTACTGAGGATCGTAGGAACCTTGGTCTTATCCCAACAATGACCACACTTCATAATATTTCACTTGCCTGTATTAAGCAATACTCTAAATTTTTAGTAATCAATCAAGAAGAAGAGGCAATTGATGGTGAGAGGATAATAGAAAGTTTACGAATAAAAGTTCCAACTTTACAAACATTGGTTGAAAAATTAAGTGGAGGAAACCAACAGAAAGTTTTGTTTGCCCGTTGGATTCTTACCAAGCCAAATATTTTCATTCTGGATGAACCTACTAAGGGAATAGATATTGGGGCGAAGGTCGAGATCTTTCAAATAATAAATGGTTTAGTTGCACGTGGAGCAGGTGTGATAATGATTTCATCTGAGTTACCGGAGTTGTTAGGTGTATGTGATAGGATTATTACTATGAGTGAAGGAAAAATCAATAACGAGTTTAACCGCAAAGAGTTTTCGGCAAAGGATATCCTGCATTACGCAATGGGACAAACAAAGTGAGTCGTGACAATAAGAAAGACTCATTTTAAGTAAAGAATAATCTGAAGGATAAAGTGTTATGATAGGAAAATTAAGCTTTTTAGAAGCAAGGGGTAGGATAAATGTACAATTTTTTATGAAGATACTGGTTTTAATTGTTTGCGCTGTAGCATTTGAGATTTTTACCTCGGGTGTATTTTTATCGCCTCGGAATATTACGCTATTGTTGCGTCAGACCGCGATTAATGGAGTTCTTGCTGCAGGTATGGTTTTTGTCATAGTTAGTGGTAATATTGACCTTTCTATTGGTTCTGGAGTTGCATTGGCTGGTGCAGTTTTAGCAATATTGCAAGCTTGGCATGGTTGGAGTACTGCCTCTGCTGTTTTACTTGTTATGGGGTTAGGGTTATTAATGGGTATTTTTAACGGATTTTGGGTAATAAAAGGTGTTCCCGCCTTTGTGGTTACTCTTGGAAGTATGTTATTATTGCGTGGGTTAGCTTTGATAGTTACCAAAGGAATTAGTATTGCACCACTTAATGTGAGTACAAAGATGATTGGTCAAGGTTTTATCTCTCGTATTCCTTCAATGATAATCCTCATTGCCATATTTATTTCCTATGCCATACTGTGGGTTTTTAAGAAAAATACTAAAAAGAAAACACCTGGAAGAAAACAGTCTTTAGCTGGAATTGTGCTACCCGGGATTTTTGTTTTAGGGATGATATACGTAGTATATGGATATAAGGGTATACCAATCCCTGTCGTCATTATGGCTTTAGTGATTATTATAATGTGGTTTGTTGGTCAACATACAGTTTTTGGGCGGTATGTTTATGCCATTGGGGGAAATGCTGAAGCGAGTGAACTTTCAGGAATTAATGTTAAAAGGACTACATTTATTGTTTTTGTTATCATGGGGGTTTTAACTGCTCTTGGAGGAATTCTACTTTCTGCACGAATTGATGGTGCTATGCCAACTATGGGTTATTTTATGGAGCTTGATGCAATTGCTGCGGCTTTCATTGGCGGATGTAGTATGACAGGAGGAGTGGGAACAGTTTTAGGTGCTCTTTTTGGTGCGTTGTTTATGGCAACATTAGACAATGGTATGAGTTTAATGAACATTTCATCCTTTATTCAATATGTTGTGAAGGGGATTATCATAATTCTTGCAGTGTTCTCTGATATCTCGGCAAGGGGAAAGGGTTAATGTGAAATGTTTCCGAGTTAGCCCAACTTCCACATTTTTGAGAAAAAATAGTGTTTATGGTAATTTTCAAGATTGTTCAGTAAGCTTTTTTGATAGGGTAAACAAGAGTTGGGGCGGTTTAAGAACTTAGTTTTCTCGGCGAAAAATGGACAAAATTGGGTAAATAAAAACGGAATTAAGAAGAGAATAGTATGGTTTAAGTGAGCAGTAGAGATAATATCTGAGGATTATGCTCATAGAAACGGCTCTTTGACAAAACGAGGAAATATTCCTGCATAAAAAGAGGAGATTCACCAAATTAGAGAGGAAGATAACTAGGGAGGAGCTCTTCTTCTTTGGATGAGGGAGAGAATACAGGCAGGTGCCTTTGGTCCTTCCAATTTTCTCCTGTAGGATTTCTTCCAAGTTTTAAGGTACCCTATAAGGTTAAGGGTAACTCTCACAATGAACTTCATTACCATTTTCAAAGGAGTGGTGATGCAGGCCGTGGTTGCCTCAATGGAAGCTGCAGTTAATCCAAAAACACGTGGTGATTCTAGAATATTAAGGTCAGCTTCTTTAGTTATACCATTTGTTCTCTCGGAGGCTGAACGAAGATTCCTGGTCTTTTTTCCATCTCTTTGATGATCTTGGAATTTTACACACCAGACGAGGGTGAGCCCTGATGGGCATATGGGTAGAGTAGCCACATTCCCTTGCAAGGTACTTGCACCTGGTATAGGATGGGAAACAAAGGAGGGTGAGGTTAAACACTGCCTTCTGCACATATAGGATACTCTTTTCTTTCTCTCATCGTACCCATTGGACTTGCACAATGTGCCACAGGGAGCAAAGGGAGTTCCTCTCTCATCATAGCTCCGCATCAGAAGAGTTGTAGGATCAGTCCTCTCACCACGTCTGTTGTAGTCAATAATGGGGATGGAACCTGTGCTTCTCACATACTGGAAATTATCTGTCACATCAAATCCGGCGTCACCAATATCAATGGAAGGCAAAAGTTCATGTTCTCGGATAAACTTTCTTCTCTCAGGGATAAGGTGGGACCCATCTGATTTCTCTGCAGAGGAGACTACGCACCCCACAGGAAGCTCAAGACCAATCTCTACCTCAATACTGGTGGTTATCATTGCTTGGAAGCCGAATATCTTTACCTTCTTATTAGGGTTATGATTTGATCTTCGGTAGTCAATCTTTGCCTCAAGGTCAGAGGGCATCCGGGGACAGTGAACATAGATTAAAGGATTATTACCGGTAAGATCTATCCTGGAGACACAGGATGAGGTGAGCTTAAGGTAAAGTCCTTTTTGGGGAAGCTTTTTCTCAACACCTAAGATGCGTGCTAGCTCACTTTGCAGCCTATCATCCTCTTTGGGAAGAAAACAAAAAGAAAGGGTTATAAAAGAAGGTCTTTTTCTCACGCAAGAGGGAAGATCATCCTGGGGACAAAGGGCAAAGGAGCATCTTTGTTTCCCCAATATGATCTTTTCCGGATGGGCTAAAAGATAGCTTGCTCTGTGGAAGATTGTGTAGAAAATCATCTTTTAGGGGAATACAGGAGCACTCACAAGTTGCATAATTGCATCCTCTGTATCTGGCATAGGTGGGGAATAAAGTCCCATCGTAGGATAGGATTTTCCCAGTAATAAGTCCCAGCTCTTTGGTAATTTCTACCAATACGTGGAAGATCTCATCAAACTTTTCTTTTCCAATTCTCTTTTTGAAGTTGGCAAAGTCAGCCTTGCAGGGTATCCGATTGTAGGATATTCCAGCATACACCCTATAGCATCTTCCTTTATCCTTATCGTGCAAACAGGCAACAAAATCATCCATGTACCTGAAGTTATTCAGGAGCTTGCACAGGTAAAGACAGAACATGGAGGCAGGGTCAAAACAGGTACCTCCTTCCCTGCTGTAGCAGGAGGCAACTAAGGACCGAACAAAGAAAAGTCAATTAAGGAGGTAGCCAGCTTGGAAAAAGAGAAGTACCCCTGAGAGCCAATATCTACAAACCGTCTTTTGTACTGGTACAAAGAAAGGGGACGAGATCTTTGTTTGGGGAAAACATCTTGGTGGGCAAGATTAATCCTAACATGAATGGCATTTATTCTCTTTAGCACTTCCTTTAGAGAAAAGAAAGTAAGATCTTTCAATAAGTTTCTCCTTTGGGGCAGATTCCCCTTAAATATCTGCCCGGGGATCTACTTACCACTGAGAATTCTGGTATTTATCTTGGATAATTTTTCGACAATCTCAGCTAGTTTTCTGTAGTTTGAGACCCAACGTTTTGCTCTTTGTTTATCCTTCTTAGAAAGGTAGATCATCTGGGTCTTTCCAGAAAGACTGAGGGAAAGGTAAGTTGCAGGATGTTTTTCTCCTGTCTGGCACTTCTTGCAATTTTCTTTCCCACAGGAGCATCTGAGTTCAACCACGGACCCTCGTATGATGGGGCCTATAC
>JAGGZA010000047.1 GCA_021162265.1 Candidatus Aerophobota bacterium
CTTCTTTAAAGAAAGGAGAGAATTTTTTATATTCCTCAATGGTCAATTGGGTAAGGTCTTTTTTGTTATCTATACACCACCTGACCATTTTCCCTACTGTTTTATGAGCATCCCGGAAAGCAACCCCCTTTTTAACAAGATATTCCACAAGATCGGTTGCTGCGAAAAAACCATCCTTGGCTCTTTCTCTCATTTTTTCCGGATTGAATTTAACATTTTTCATAAGCTCTGTAAGAACTTCTATAGATATCTTAATCTCCTCTGCTACTTTAAAAACAGGAGGTTTGTCTTCCTGCATATCACGGTTGTAGCATAAGGGTAAAGCTTTCATTGTTACAAGAAGGGAAAGCAGAGCGCCATAAACCTTTCCTGTTTTCCCTCTTATGAGTTCTACTATATCAGGATTTTTTTTGTGAGGCATTAAACTTGAGCCAGTAGAGAATCTCTCTCCTATCTCTATGAAGTTAAGGAGGGGAGAAGCCCAGAGAATGATGTCCTCGCAGAAGCGAGAAAGATGCATCATTATTATACTGCAACAGGCAAGAAATTCAATTAAATAATCTCTATCGCTCACAGTATCCATGCTATTTTCAGTTATAGAAGGGAAGTTAAGCAGTTTCGCCACGTATTCCCTGTCTATGGGGAGAGATGTCCCAGCCAGAGCTCCTGCCCCCAGAGGACAGACGTTCGTTCTTTTGTAGCAATCTCTAAGGCGCTCTCTATCTCTTTGTAACATCCAGAAGTAAGCCAGGAGATGATGGGCAACTGATACGGGTTGAGCGTATTGAAGGTGAGTGTAGCCGGGAATAATTAAACTCTTATTTTTTTCAGAGATCTCAAGGAGAGTTAACTGGAAACGGTATATAAGATTAAAGATACTTTCAATTTCTTCTCTAAGGTAAAGTCTTTCGTCCAGAGTTATCTGGTCATTACGAGAACGAGCCGTATGGAGTTTCTTACCCACATTCTTTTCCCTCTGGATAAGCTCTTCCTCCACAGCCATATGAACATCTTCTTTTTTAGAAAGGTCGATTTTACCTTCTTTTATGTCTTCCCTTATTTCTTTAAGGGATTTAATTATCCTTTCTGCCTCCTGTTCCTTTATAATCCCACATTTTGCCAGCATCCTGGCATGGGCTATGCTTCCACTGATATCAAATTTATAGAGGTTTTTATCCGCCTCACCAGAAAAGGTAAAATTCTTTACCAGAGGATGAATATCTTCTTTGAATCTTCCTCCCCACAGGTTCATCTCTATGTATCCTTTGGTATATTTCTCATCTATTTTTGCAATTTTTGCAACTTGAGGCAGTACACGTAGAGCACCCGGAAATTCCTCCTATTTTACCTTCAGATGTTCTACCTGTGAAAAAACGAGGTAAAAGTTTCTTCACCTCATAGCTACCACATCTTTTACATTTTATTTCCTCTTCTTTGCTTATGAAAACCAAGCTGGTGAACTCTTCGCCACAATTTTTACATTTATATCTGTAAAGAGGCATTGTTTTCTCTTTAAGTTTTTATTATACCTTGCAAAGTTAAAAAATCAATTGGCTCTATTATACAGGGAACATCTTCTTTTTTATCCAGTCAGTTATAGAGGTTAAAAGTGAGAAAGTATCTATCCAGAACCAGCTTATAAACCAGGATGCCATCAGGCCATAAGGATAAGCGGATGCTTTTTCCAGGGATGGTGTTTTTTGGTGAATACTTGCCTGCATTAAACTGGCGTTTATAATTAAAAACATAAAACAAATACAGCTTATAATAGTTATCTTGGTCCATCTTTGCTTTAAAATAAAACCGACTTTTACAAGGGAGGAAGCTATTAACCATCCAATAGATAAGATATTAATAGCAAACTCAACACTGGAATCAATGGTTACTTTTTCCACTGCGGGAGGGGGTGTTGTAGAGAGAATGTAAAATACTATCCCTCCCCATACCAGACTGCCTATTCCCATTACTCTCCAGAACATAGTTTTTTTAATATATCATATTTGAGCAAATTATCAACTCATCAAGCAGGGAGAAAAGAGGTGGTCAATTGACACCTGATGCTATTTTGTTAGAATGCATCACAAAATTGAGGTTTATAGATGAGGATTACAGGTAAAACAAAAGTTGCCGGCATATTTGGATTTCCTGTTAGTCATACACTTTCGCCTGTCATTCAAAACGCTGCTTTTGAGGAAAAGGGATTAGATTTTGTTTATCTCCCCTTTCCTGTGGAGCCTTCAGGATTGAAAAATGCAACCGAGGGTATAAGAGCGCTTAATCTGGTGGGGGTTAATGTAACCATTCCTCACAAGGAAAGTATCGTTGATTACATGGATGAGCTTTCCCCGGAGGTAAAAGTTATGGGAGCGGTGAATACGGTGGTTAACAGAGAGGGAAAGTTGGTTGGATATAACACTGACTGGCGAGGGTTTATTAAATCCCTGCAGGAGGAAGGTGTATCCTTAAGAGGGAAAAATGCTCTTTTATTGGGGGCAGGGGGAGCTGCTCTGTCGGTATGTTTTGCCTTGATAAATGAAGGGATAGGCAGGATAGTTTTAACCAACAGAACTTTTTCCCGGGCTAAGAATTTAGCCAGAAAATTGGAGAAAATATCCAATAAGACAAACTTTGAAGTTATTGAGTTTGAAAAGAGAAATTATTTTTCCCAGAAGGATAATATAGATTTTCTTGTAAATGCTACTTCTCTGGGAATGAATGAAACAGACCCCTTACCAGTTAATTTAGAGCAATTCCCTCCTTCCCTGTATGTTTACGATGTAATTTACAACAGGGAGACAGAACTTTTAAAGCAGGCAAAGAAACTCGGCATGAGGTGTCAGGGTGGATTTAAGATGCTTGTCTATCAAGGAGCTCTGGCTTTTGAGTTATGGACAGGGGAAAAAGCTCCCGTGGAAAAGATGAAGGCTGTTGCAAAAAAGCAGCTGGGAATATAGGGTTACCGGATGAGCACAATACTTAGATATCTTACCTGTGGGGAGTCTCATGGACAGGGTCTTTTAGTTATTTTAGAGGGCATCCCTTCGGGGTTGAAGCTTGAGAGAGATTATATCAACAGGGATTTGATGAGACGTCAGACAGGGTATGGAAGAGGGGAAAGAATGCAGATAGAGAGGGACAGAGTGAGGATTATTTCCGGACTTCGCTGGGGGAAGACTCTGGGCAGCCCCATTTCTCTTTTTATTCCCAACCTGGATTGGAAAAACTGGCAGAAGTTAATGAGTCCTGAGGGCTCTCGAAAAAAAGATACTGCAGATATTCCATTGTTTACAAGGCCCCGCCCGGGTCATGCAGACCTTGTGGGAGGGATAAAGTATAACTTTTTAGATTTGCGCAATGTTCTTGAGAGAGCAAGTGCAAGGGAAACTGCTGCCAGAGTTGCTGCTGGTGCTGTTTGCAGGAGATTGCTGGAGGAATTCGGGATTTCAATTTTTAGTCGTGTAATTCAAATTGGAGGGGAAAAAGATGAAAGTAGCTGGAAGGATGTCCTCGATAATTATGAAAGAATTGAGAATTCTCCTCTCAGGTGCATGGATGAGATTGTAGAGAAGAAGATGATTGAACTTATAAATAAGGCAAAGCAAAGAGGTGATACTCTGGGAGGTATTTTTGAGGTTATAGCTTTGGGTCTTCCTCCCGGACTGGGAAGTTATGTTCAATGGGACCTTAAGTTAGATGCTCGTCTTGCCTTTGGTATTATGAGTATCCAGGCAATAATTGGTGTAGAAATAGGGATGGGTTTTAAAGGAGCTCTCCATTTTGGCTCTGAAGTTCAGGACGAGATAGCTTATGATAAGGAAAGAGGATTCTATCGCCTTAGCAACAGGTGTGGAGGTATTGAGGGAGGAATGAGCACGGGGGAACCACTTGTCATAAGAGCGGCAATGAAACCAATATCTACTTTAGCAAAACCCCTGAGGTCTGTTGATATTTTAAGCAAAAAGCAGGTGAAAGCAGCTAAGGAAAGAGCTGATGTTTGTGCTGTTCCTGCAGCTTCTGTTATAGGAGAAGCTGTCGTTGCCATAGAGATTGCTCGAGCAATGAGAGAAAAATTTGGAGGAGATAGCCTTGAGGAGATGAGACGGAACTACCTTTCCTATATGAAGTATGTGAGAGAAAGGTGAGGATTTTCAGAGAAGACTATGAATATTGTTTTAGTTGGTTTTATGGGTACAGGTAAAAGCAGTGTTGGAAAAGAGCTTTCCAGAGTTCTTGGCAAGAGATATATTGATGTTGATGAGATCATTCAAAAAAAAGAAAACTGCTCCATACCCAGGATTTTTGCCGAAAAAGGCGAAGATTATTTTCGTAAGGTAGAGGAGGAGGTTATAAGGGAGGTTTCCCGGATTGATGAGAGTGTTATTTCAACAGGAGGTGGAGCTGTTTTAAAAAGAGAAAATATGGAGAATTTAAAAAAAGGAGGAATTGTTATCTGTCTTAAAGCAAATTTGCAAACAATTCTGGAAAGAACTACAGGAGATGAGCAAAGGCCTCTTTTAAATACCCATCTTGATAGAAAGGAGAGAATAAAGCAGCTCCTTAAAAAAAGGATGCCCTTTTACAACAAGGCTGACATTATAATTGATACATCCTCTCTCTCAGTTTTACAGACGGTGGATAGGATAGTTAA
>JAGGZA010000150.1 GCA_021162265.1 Candidatus Aerophobota bacterium
ACCAAGAGATTTCTTACAGGAAATCTCTTGGTGTAAGTTTTTACCATAAACACTTTTTTGTCAAGAGCACGCATGCAGCAATGTTACGTAACCACCAAAATGAAACTCATGTAACCACCAAAATGAAACTCTGGGAACTTTCAAAATGAAACTTTTTGTAACCTTAAAATGAAACTATAAATGATACTCCCATAACTTTTGATCATCTTTAAAGATCATAATCTTTTTATCTGGAATAAGGCATACGGTTACTATCCTTCCGGGAAACTTCCCTATCTTCCATCTTCTCCCCATAAAGCTTATTGTTCCATCTTTTTTAACTTTTCTCTCGTAATGAAGGGAGAATATATAATCTAAATCAACTTCTTCAGGCAAAGCTCTTAACCTGCTCTTTCCTTGTTTTATACCCCTTTTCCAACGTTCATTGGGTGTTTCACCTGTTTCCTCATGTACATGTTTTTCATTGTAGAAAAAGATTAGCTCATCAAGGATCTTTTCTGCCTCAGATATTTTAACTACATTGTACTTCTCGCAAAGAAAGGGGAGTCTTCTTTGGAAATAATCAAACCTTTTCTCTATTTTTCCCTTAGCCTCAGGACTTTTTGCATAAATAACACCTATATTAAGCTGCTCTAAGGCTCTTTTAAACTGAACCTTTCCTTCATCTTTACCCAGATTGTAGGTAACATGAACTCCCCTGTGCTCAACAAAACGAAAGATACTATGTTCATCCACATAGTAGGATAAAGGAAGACCACATACACTTACTGTGTCCCTTACGGTCTGAAGATGAGCAAAACTTACATCTTTCTCCACAAGTTTCCTTCCCACTATCTTTCTTGAAAAGTCATCTTCAGTTAAGATTAAATCGCTAAAAATACCAGTTTTTGGTAGCCATATATGATGAGATGTGTCATGGTGAAATAAAAATCCAGGTCCTGAGGTTTCAAATCGGGAATATACCTTTTTCTCTTCAAAAGGGGTTGCATGATAGTATCCATGTCTTAAGGCAAATCTTCTTATGCTGTTCCTGTGAAAGGAACGGTTAAATTTTTTCTCCGCTCTTTCTGCTAAGAAGGAGAAGTTAAATTTCCTGTTAAATTTTTTTGCACAAAAGCTTATATAATCAAGCTCCTTATGGAGAAAATCTTGAACTTCCTTAGGAAAAGATCTTGTAGTTTTATTTCCACTTTTATACAGTTTAAATTCCTTTCCTTCCTTTTTGCAGGTAAGATACCTTTTTCTTAATCTGTAAAGCTGAACTTTGGAAATTCCCAAAAGCTGACAGGCCTTATTTACCCCTACTTCTTTTTCACAAAACGCCCTAAGAACATCCACTACAAACTCTAAAGGAAGTCTTTTGTGAATCTGATGCCCCATTTTGGTAAACCTCCTTTTTTAAAGGAAGTTTACCAATATTTTCAAAGAGTAGGGTTATTTTTTTCTCCAGGAGCTTGTTTATTTTTTCTCCAGAAGAGAACTTATTTTCTCTCCAGCAAGAGTATCATTTTGGTTGTTACATAGTTTCATTTTAATTGTTCCGTAACAGTAAAAGTAGGGGAAAATCGCTGAAGTTATCTGGACAAATCATTAGCAGGAGTTCCCCTTGGAGGGGAGATTTATTAGATTTTATGTCAAAATGAGGGTCTTGTCACACTAAAATCAACGAAAATATTCAAATAGAATTAAACCTCTATTGACTTATTTTTAGAGGATTGCTTAAATCAGGTAAAATGAATAGTTGTTATAACGCTGATAAATAGTTAAAAAGCGGATTGTACAACTAAGAAACCTAAAATGATAGTAAATGATAGTAGTGTATCTCTTTTTCGTTCAGATATTTTTGTGTAGGACATACCTTTAACTCCCACATCAAAATTACAGCTCACTCACCAAGTAACCACCTCCTAAAAAAATTTGCATGAGGACCACTCTCTACTCTATAAAAACAACACTAAAAACCTCTACAGTTCTATTGAAAGTCAATATCTTGTGGATTTATTTTTGACTGGAATAATGCTTCTCTGGTGGTGATTGATAAGGAAGGTAGAGCTGGTGAGGTGAATTATTCCCAGCAAACTGTCTCCAGGTCTTAGAGAATTTTATTGAAAATGGGAAATTTCCCGAAGCCGGTGAAGATTTTAAATCAAAATATATAATTCCTGAATCTGCAGGTAGTTCACTGCTCTTTTTCCAGTTGTTTTTTAAAAATATCAAAGCTATCTTTACCAAAAAGGCAAAATACTACTTTTTCCAGGTTCGTTTTTTCTTTAAGATAGGTAATAGTAGTATCGAGCATTATTTTAGCTGCTCTTTTAATTGGAAAACCGAAAATACCGGTACTAATAGCAGGGAAGGCAATGCTTTTTAAATTATACTTATCGGCTAATTTTAAAGAGTTTAAAGTAGCATTTCTTAGCTTTTCATCCTCATTCCCCTCACCCATTCTGGGTCCAACAGCATGAATTACATATTTAGCCTTTAGGTTTCCTCCTGTTGTAATTACTGCTCCGCCAACAAAGGTTCCTCCAATTTTATTGCACTCCTCCTGGATTTTTGGTCCTCCCTTTCTGGCAATAGCACCTGCTACTCCTCCTCCTAATATTAAATTAGCGTTGGCTGCATTAACAATAGCATCAGTTTCCATGTCTGTTATATCCCCTTCAATAAGTTCCAGAATAGAATTTTTTATTTTCTTTTTCACGAATTTACCCTTCTAAAATTATTAAGCTTTTTCTATCCCATACTCCAGAGTTTTACTGTGACTGCATTAGGTTTTTTCTCATGCGACATTTAATAAATATCTCCTCCAGCTTCTTCGCTCAGTGCCTTTGTAGCAGAGATTGAATCGTTTAAGGTATTCGCTGAGTTAATTATATTCCCCTCTATTTCTTCGTCAAGTTCCCTTCTATCTTTATTTATCGACATTTTAATATGAATCTTATGTTCGGAGAAAAAGATACATTCCGCAACTTAACCCTTTCTTATTCGCTGATTATTAAAACAAATTGCCTATTTTAATCTATGCAGTTCTTTATAATAGAAAAGCTTTTTATTTTTAACAATGGAAATAGCAGTATCTATAGCCAATTTAGGTTAAGTTTTGCTCTTCAAAAAATAGCAGCCTCCTAACCCTTAAAACTATAACTAAGTCTGCATAAAAGAGAAATTCAAGGTAGCCTCAATAAAAAGAACAAAAAGGGATAATGACAGGGTAATATCAAATTTTTTAGGATGTATTGCTTGGTGAGAAAGAGAGGTAATAGTAGAAAGGGCAAAGGATGTTTTAGACTACAAAAAGAAAAGTTTGAAGGTATATACGGATGGTAAAAGGTAAGTTTTTCAGACGGATAACTCCTGCATGTTTTTTTTCCTGGATTCTGATGAGCTGACCGAAGTCCTTATCTATCTTCAACTACATCAGACCCTGTGTGTAGTTCATCAGTATACACCAATTTATCCCCCTTATCCCCGGGGCGCAGGTGTTATATAACCGCCCGCACCTACCCATCCAAAAACCTTAAGGAAGACTTCTTTTGTGAGAGTATCAAACTTATCTGCAGGACCTATGCACCCCTTTAAGTGGACCTGTGTAGCCTGTCCCCCGCTCATTGGAAAGATCATACATAAAAGAACTCCCACTTTTCCCTGGAAACGGAAAGCAATAAAACGGGCATCAGCTCCTGGCCACATGGCTGAAACAAATTTATGCAGGTCATCCTTAACTACAACATCTACCTGCGAATGAGAAGTGGTAAGAAGATAAGTTCCCTCCTTAATTGCGTCTTGAATGGTTATCCCCCCAGGGGCAACCTCGTGATAGACGAATAAGTTTGCCCTGCTATCAGGGGATATGATTTTCAGTCCCCCATAGTACCCTGATGCATCCTGCATAACCTCTTCTTTCCAGTCAGGGGGACGGATTAACTTCAACATATAAATAGTGGGATGAGCAACGTGAACCCAATCAGAAGGTGGGGTTACCTGAGAAAGCGGCGGGGGATTTCCACCCCGAGCCAGGTTTCTCAGGATCTTAATCCCTTCCGAGCCATCTCCAGTTTGTCGGGTAGTCTGAGGTTGTTGAGTTTGCCGGGGAGTGGTTGTTTGTCCGGTGTCAGCAAGGGTGATACTCTGAAATATCTTTTCCATTACAGAGGAAAGATTGGAGTACTGTTCTTTTATGATACCTGATCCCACCATAAGCCTTGCCTGGTTGTCTTTATATAAAACCAGTATGGTAAAAATTTCAATCCTTCCCTGTGCTGGAGCGTAGTGACCATGAATCCGTAATGCATCAATGGTATTAATCTTTACCTCGCTTCTTGATGTTACTGTGTAGTTTTTCCAGTTTTGTTTTAGATAATTTTCTGCTTTTTGTAGATAAACTTCAGGATCAATATTATCGGTTATTTTCCATATGGTTATCCAGGCAAGTCCTTGTGGTTCTTCTATGTTAACGCCATTCTGGTTTTCCTGGACTTTCCATCCCTCAGGATAGAGAAAGGAACATCCGTGTTGCTTACTTGAATATTTTTTATTTTTATTAGCGGTTGTGGTAGTTGTTTGCATTGGTGGTTGCTGTGTTGTTTGCTGTTGAATAGGTCTTTCTGGCTGAGTTTTCCCCTGTTGCATTTGAGGAAGATGCCACCCCCATCTTTGCAAAATATCCGCTTCTAATCTTGGAAGCTCTGGACTTACCACCCCCTGTTGCCACATCTCCTCCACATTAACCAGATAGTACCTCCCCACCTGTAGGTTTTGAAATTCCCTGGAGGCAAGTCTTACAGCTTTATCAAAGGATAATGACTTTACCTTAGGCTCTCCCACTGCAACCCCGCTTATTGCTGTACACTCAACAGGTAAAAGTCCTCCTCCGGGAAGAATAACTACCGGAAAACAGTGCCCGGGTATAGTAACCAGAATAGTTTTTAAGCCCACTGCTTCGCATACACTGGCATAGAGTATTGCAAGGTCTACACAGGTTCCAGATTTATCTCTTAAAACATCCCTTGGATATTTGATATCCTGTCCTGGTGCATATTCTTCAAGAAAGCCGGAAGGGGTTTGATAGACCATTCCATTGGCAACTTCAAGCTCATAAAGGGCTCTGCAGAACTTGATGGCTGATTCCTGATCCAGTGCAGTGGGAACTCCTCCAGCAAGTTGAGATACCATTCCAGCAAGAGCCTTCACCGGGGGATCGAGATGGGTAACCCAGGCTGCAAGAAGGGGAGAGTTAGAAAAATTATCAGCCCAGGTACCTGTTCTTTCCTCAATAGTTAAATTGCAGAATTCTATCTGGTTTATTCCAAGTATTTCAGTTCTTTCTCCATCAAACTCTTCATATTTCTTCCCCTCCTCATCTTCGTAGCTATACTTTATCTGCACGTCAATCGGAGTCCTGGTTAAAAGCTCTGTTACCTTTGATGAAATTACAGGATAGTAAAGGTCCACTACATATCCTCCTGGGACAACAAGAGAGTAAGTATGAGGAATGGACCACTCAGAGTAATCACCCAGTTTATAACTTATCTTCAGGTTGCGAATGTTACCCTTTCCGCTATTCTTGAAAATTGCCTTGGCTACCCACATGCTTCCATCTAATATTTCCCTGTTTCCGTAGGCTTTGTAGGTAGCTGCCATTAATCGAGGTTTACATTTAAGTGAGAGCTCAAGTTCAGGATAGCCTTTTGTTATTTTTTCAGGCAAGGAGTAGGTGAGTATTCCTTTTTTCTCGTTATACTTCGCATTAGAAGCCTGTGGTGGGAGATTTAATATCATATCCATAACCAGAATAATTTGAGATTCTACAGGTAATACCTGAAGGAAAATTCCTCTTTGTTTCTCGAGGAATATGCAATCTGTTCCCTTCCCCATATCTATTTCCCATCGTCCCTTTTTGTTAACAGCTGTTCCCAGAAAATCTGCAGTTATACGAATAGATCTGTTAGCATCATCGTATTTTATACCGGCATTGGCTACCTCTAAAGCTGATCTTTGAGAAGTAAATTCTCTTAAAAGAATATAGGGATTGGGAAAGTTTTTCTTTGTTTCAATATAGAAAGCGTTGGTAGGGAACTTCCAGTTAAGATTTATGTGAAGATTACCCTTTGTATCTACCGTTCCCTGTCCTGTAATCCTGAGAGTGCTGAATTCCTCAGCAGGGAGTTGAGCGAAAGCAAAGGTAAAAGAGAAACATACAACGAATAGGACGATAAAATTTAATAAAAGGAGTTTGTTTTCTTTCATCTTCTTCTCCCGGAGACAGGTAATTTCTTCTTTGCACCTTTCTTTATCTTTTATTATTTATTATCGGCACCTGAGATAATATATTTAAGTATTTAAGTATGGACTTTAATAGAAGATGCTTCTCTTACCTTGTTTTTGCTGATATCTGTGTCGTTGAGAAAGACAGGTATTGAGTATTATTTTGTCTTTAAGAAAAGCTCAGGGAGTTTTAAAAAGATGATTTTATGTAAGAAAACTGTGGAAGTATGGTAACTATTCAATTCATACTGATAGACCATCTCTCTTGCAATTACCTTACCCTTATTGATTTTCAATGACCTATTTTAAATAGAAAATGGAGCGGGGAACGGGACTCGAACCCGCGACCATCGGCTTGGAAGGCCGATGCTCTACCAACTGAGCTACCCCCGCATTATCCATTAAATTGAATTCTGAAAATCCTTTAATTTTCTACTGTTATCTATATATATGCACCCCTAAAGGTGAACAAAACCCTCTTTACTCATTTGTATGAGGGAAATATAGGTTTTTGTGAGACCAGTAAAAATTTAACAAAGTAAAACTATTTACTCTTTTTATGTTACTTTCTGCTTTTATTTTATAATATAAATAATTTTTCTGTTAAAGTCAATATCCCGCATCAAGCCAATTTGACTTTTTAATTTTTTATGATAGAATTGACTAAATAACCAAAT
>JAGGZA010000108.1 GCA_021162265.1 Candidatus Aerophobota bacterium
GGATAGAATAAAAATGAGTGCACTGGGAAAGATGCTTGTAATTATGGGTGTATTTATTGCACTGGTAGGTATTGCATTGTGGTGGGGACCAAAAATTCCTTTTCTGGGAAAGCTTCCTGGTGACATATATATTGAAAAAGGGAACTTTTCCTTTTATTTTCCTGTTGTAACCTGTATTTTAATAAGTATCATTCTCAGTTTAATTTTAACCCTTATTTTTGGTAGAAAATAAGAGCATGAGAAAAAATTTCTGGCTATAAAATGACTACTAACAGGAAGCTTACCTTTTATTTAATATTTCTGGTATCAATATTTTCTCTGGCAGGGATTGGGACTGGATATATCGCAGCTACTATTTCCCGGCTTCCCAAAGTTGAACAGCTTGAAAATTACCAGCCAAGTCAAATTACAACTGTTTATTCTGATAGCGGAGAAACTCTTGCCGAATTTTTTGTTGAAAGAAGAGAAATAGTTTCCCTTACAAGAATTCCTCTCTTCTTAAGAAAAGCCTTTATAGCCACAGAAGACCGCAGATTCTACTCTCATCCAGGCATAGATATAATCAGGATGATAAAAGCTATATGGATTGACCTTATTACCTGGAGAAGAGCTCAGGGAGCAAGCACTATTACTCAACAACTTGCAAGAAACCTGTTTCTCACCCAGGAACGCACTTTATCCAGAAAATTAAAAGAAATCATACTGGCAATTGAAATTGAGAGAAAATACAGCAAAGATGAGATACTTGAAATGTATTTAAATCAAATATACTTTGGTCATAGTGTTTATGGAGTAGCTGAAGCAGCATCATTTTACTTTGACAAACCAGTGGAAAAATTAACCCTTACCGAGTGTGCTCTTCTGGCGGGAATACCAAGAAGCCCTGGTAATTATTCTCCTTTCTACAACCCTAAAAATGCTCTTATAAGAAGAAATTATGTATTGAGGCGAATGTATGAGGCTGGTTTTATAACCTACGAACAGATGAAAAAGGCTCAGCAATCTCCTCTTGGAGTAATTAAAGCTGATAAAAGAAAAGAGGAGAAAAGGCACATCTATAAAGCCCCTTATTTTGTAGAATGGGTACGCCAGATTGTAGCTAAAAAATATGGATACGAAACTCTCTGGAGGGGAGGATTAAAAATATATACTACACTTGACGTTAGAATGCAAGATGCAGCAGAAAAAGCACTCCTTCCCTACCTGAAGGAAAATAATTTTCAGGGAGCACTTGTCGCTATGGATCCTCACACAGGCTTTATTAAAGCAATGATTGGCGGAAGAGATTTTGAGGAATCTCAGTTTAATCGGGCCACGCAGGCTCACAGACAAACCGGTTCTGCCTTTAAACTATTCACCTATACTGCAGCAATTGACAGTGGAAAGTTTAACGCTGTTAGTACCTTTTTTGATGGACCTGTTATATTTTATAAAGGCAGGAGATTACCCAGGAGTGGAGAGATAAAAGAAGGAACAAGGTTCTGGTCACCCCAGAATTATGAAAAACATTACTGGGGAAAGGTTTATCTCTGGGAAATGCTTGCACATTCAATTAATGTATCATCGGTAAAACTTCTTCAAAAAGTTGGAATCAATACTGTAATAAGGTATGCCAGAAAAATGGGTATTGAAAGCCCTCTTAATCCTGACCTGACTCTTACTCTCGGCACATCAGGCGTAACTTTATTAGAAATGGTAAGAGCGTATGCTACAATAGACAATTACGGTATAAAGATGACGCCTATTTTTATTAAAAAAATAGAGGATTCAAAAGGTGAAATACTGGAGGAGAATTTCCCTCAGGGAGAAACCGTTCTCTCTCCTCAAACCTCTTTTCTTATGATAGACCTTTTAAGAAAAGCTGTAGATATGGGTACGGGCAAAAGAGTTAGATGGCTGGGCTTTAAAAGACCCTGTGGTGGAAAAACAGGCACCGTAGGATGGACGGGAAAGAAAGATACTGATAAGACTATGGATGCCTGGTTTATCGGATTTACCCCTGATCTTGTAGCAGGCGTGTGGATTGGGAATGATGACGGTTCTCCCCTGGGAGAAAAGATAACGGGAAGTGTAGCAGCTATACCTGTGTGGACAAAATTTATGAAAGAATCCCTTAAAGGAAAACCGGTCAAAGATTTTCCCTGTCCTCCTGGAATTGTATTTAAGAGCATAGACCTTGATACCGGACTTGTTGCCAGTCCAACATGTAAAAATACTCAATGGTTCGCTTTTTTGAAAAAAAATGTACCCTCACAAATTTCTTCTCAAAGCAAAGAGAAGGACAAATTTATAGTAAAAGAATTCAATCCCTCAAGATTTTCTTCTTTCTGGCTATAAAATTTGATTAATAAAAATGAGAAAAACAAACTCCATACTGACCTTAACAACTGATTTTGCTACTGATCTTTATGTGGGACAGATGAAAGGGGTAATAGTTTCAATTAATCCCGAAGTTAAAATAATTGACCTGACACACAGGATAGAAGGCTACAGTATACTGGGAGCAGCTTTCTTTATATCCCAGGTATGCTCTACTTTTCCTCCCGGAACCGTTCATGTAGCAGTCATCGACCCTGGAGTGGGGTCAGAAAGAAGAGGAATAATAATTTTTACAGAAAAATATTATTATATAGGTCCTGACAACGGAATTTTTCACTTTATTGAGGAAAAGGAAAAAATAGAGAAGATAATTGAGATCGATATGAACTTATTCAAGAAAGCCTCTTTTACCTTCCACGGAAGAGATATTTTTGCTCCCATTGGGGCTTATCTTTCCAAAGGTAGGAGAATGGAAGAATTTGGGCAGGAAATAGATAAAGAAACGATAAATAAACTTTCAATTCCAAAAAACTGCATCCTGTATATAGATGAATTTGGAAATATCATAACCAATGTAAAAAAGAAATTTTCTCCCGGTGAGGAGTTAATCGTAAAACATGGAGCAAAAAAAGTAAAAGCCATTTTTGCTAAAACTTTCTCTGACGTTAGAGAAAACGAATACGTGGTACTACAGGGAAGTTCTGGCTATCTTGAGGTTGATAAAAATAAGTCCTCTGCTGCAGATGATTTTAGAGCAAAAGTTGGGGATAAAATCAGCATATCCAGAATTTCTAAATCCCTGCCTCATTTCTGATAATATCTACCATATCCGTTTTCTCCCAGGTAAACTCAGGTTCTTCCCTGCCAAAATGCCCATAGGTAGCTGTCTTTTTATAAATGGGGCGACGAAGATCCAGTTTTTCAATTATTCCCCTGGGAGATAGAGGAAAGTTCTTGATAATTATCTCTTTTATCTTTGACTCAGGTATCTCACCTGTACCAAAAGTATCTACCATTAAAGAAACAGGAGAATTTAAACCAATAACATAGGCAAGCTGGATTTCACACCTTGTAGCTATACCGCTTGCTACGATATTCTTAGCTATATATCGCGCCATATAAGACCCGGAACGATCAACCTTGGTGGGATCTTTTCCAGAAAAGCATCCTCCTCCATGAGAACCAACTCCTCCATATGTATCCATAATTATTTTTCTTCCAGTAAGGCCTGTATCTGCTTGAGGTCCCCCCACTTTAAAACTACCTGTAGCATTGATAAAATAACCCATTTCTGGATCTCTGTATTTTTCAGGAATACACGGTTTTACCACTACCTCTATCAATTCATCCTCTATATCTTCTGCTTCCACTTCGGGAGAGTGTTGAGCAGCAAGAACAACCGTTTTTACTCTCCTGGGTATACCATTTTCGTATTCCACAGTTACCTGAGATTTTCCGTCGGGGCGAAGATAAGGAAGAACCTTTTTTTTTCTCATCTCTGCCAATCTTCTGGTCAGTCTATGAGCTAAAACTATAGGCAAAGGCATAAACTCTGGAGTTTCAACAGTAGCATAGCCAAACATCATCCCCTGGTCTCCAGCTCCATCTTTATCTACACCTACAGCAATATCTGGGGATTGCTCGTGAATGGAAGTAATCACTGCACAGCTTTTGTAATCTATCCCATAACTTGCATGAGTATAACCTATCTCTTTTAAAGTCTCCCGGGCTATTAATGGAATATCCACATAACAGTTAGTGGTAATCTCCCCTGCTACAAAAACAAGTCCCGTTGTTACCAGAGTTTCACATGCAACTCTTCCCTCCCGGTCTTTTTCTAAGATGGCATCTAAAACAGCATCTGATATTTGATCTGCTATCTTGTCTGGATGCCCTTCTGTTACCGACTCTGATGTAAAAAGATAATTACTTCTTCCCATTTTTATCTCCTCCCACTGCAAACTTAACAAACAAAAAACTAAATCCCCTCTTTCCTTATTATCTTCTCTATGTCCTCAACTGTCTCGGACTTCATCAATTCCTGTCTTACTCTCTTGCGACGCAAAAAACGAGAAATAATAGCCAGAGCTTTTAAATACTCTCTCGATGTATTTTGAGGAGCTCCCAGCATAAAAAACAAATACACTGGCTCTTTATCAAGAGCATCAAAATCTATTCCTTCCCTGGATATACCAAAAGCACCAACTAATGACTTGACAGCTTTAGATCTGGCATGAGGTATTGCTATATTGTAACCAATTCCAGTTGACCCCAGCTCTTCTCTTTCCTTTATAACTCGCAGAAATTCCTCACGGTCAGTTACCTGTCCCGTATTTTCCAGAAGAGAAACCAGCTCTTCCAGTACCTGATCCTTGGTCTTTGCTTCCAGATGTGGCTTAATTGCTTTTTTATCTAAAAAATCACTTAACTGCACACCTATCCTCCTTTTTGCACATTTTTAAGAAGGCTCAATTAGAGTAAAACCGCCGTCTTCTTTTTTACAAATAACATTAATCTGGTTAGTCTTGGCATTAAGAAAAACAAGAAAATCATCACCCGATGATTCAAGCTGCATCACAGCTTCCTCCACTTCAAGGGGTTTTGCTAACTCCTTTGTCACTCTCTCCAGGACAGGTCTTTCATTACTTTTTTTAGAAATCTCTTCCTTCTCTTTTAAAAATTTCCTGGACGTTGAAACTTTGTGAGATCTCTTTTTCTCTTTGTATTTCTTGGATTGATTAACAACCTTTTTAATAGCTCCCTCTATAGAGGCAAACAAATCATTTCCCACTTCTTTAGCATTTATAACCGATCCCTTGGTTAAAATATTTATTTCAGTTTCATATCTATTTTTTTCTGATTTCAATATTATACGGGAGTTGGTGATATCTCTGAGATATTTATTCACCTTTTTCATTTTTTTATGAATAAAATCATCAATACGTTTGGTAATCTCTATATGTATTCCGCTTATCTCTATATTCATTATCACCATCCTTTTTTAAATTACACACCGTATTCACCTAAAACAAATCCCGGCTGAAACCTTATAATCAAAGCCACTTAATTTTATCTTTAATTATAATCATTTCAGCCGGGTCCGGAATCTCCATTGTGTGTTACTTAGCTTTTACTACATTCACCGCCTGAAGACCTCGTTCGGTCTCTTGAACATCAAAGAGTACTTTATCGCCTTCCTTTAAACTTTTAAACCCTTCTTGAGCAATATTGGAAAAATGCACAAACACATCTTTCCCATTGGCTCGAGAGATAAACCCGTAACCTTTACGGTCATCAAACCACTTGACCGTTCCTTTCTCTGGCATATACTCACCCCCTTACTTTAAAAATAGAATTTACGGACAAAGTCCGCTAAATTATAACAATACTTTTTAAAATGTCAAACTAAAAAATGCTACTGTGGTTCAAGAGCCCGTGCTAAAGTAAATGAAAAAACTTCAGCGCCATCCTTTTTCATCTCATAAGATGCTTCATTAAGGGTAACACCTGTTGTGTAAACATCATCAACGAGTAAGATCCTCTTGCCTTTTCCCCGGTTTTTTGCTCCCTTTCTTATAGAAAAGGCCCTCTTCATATTTTCTTCTCTGTCTTTTCTTCTCAATTTTGTCTGAGGTCTTGTATAACGAACCCTGATAAGATAATCACTCCATACAGGAACGTTCAGATACCTGCTTATTACTTTTGCCAGTTCTTTGGCCTGATTAAACCCCCGTTCTCTCAATTTTGTTGAGTGCAAAGGAACCGGAACTATTGCCTCCAATCCAAGAGAAGTTAAATTAAAACGATTTATGGAGGCATCAATTATCTGGATAAAACCCCTTATTATTCCCCTTTTACCATTGTATTTAAATAGTTTTATAGCTTCAGCTATTACTCCCTGATAAACTGTTGGAGAGAAAAGTCTTTTAAAATGAGGAGGATTTTCTCTGCAATCAAGACAAACTGAAGGATAATTCAAATTTTTATCAGATACAAAGGAAAGAGGTCTGCCACATCTTACACAACACACGGAGGGTAACCATTTAACCTTTTTCCAGCAATCAAGACAGATAAAACTCCTATTTAGAGGCTCCAGATTTTTCCCGCACAAAAGACAATCTGCTGGGAAAAAAAGACTCATCAAACCATCAACCAGGTACCTGCTCACCAATTTCTCTAACTCCTGAGTTGCAGTTTACTAAATCTTTTTTCATTGTCAAGGAAAAATTAATATTTTGTCAAACAAAAAATCTTGATTTTATTCTAAGGTATGATAAAATAACAGCGAAGATAGGAGTGTAAGGTGTTCGAAGATATAAGAGCTGTATTTGAAAGAGACCCTGCTGCAAGAAGTATATGGGAAGTACTGCTTTATCCTGGATTACATGCTATCTTCTGGCACAGAATTGCTCACTTTCTCTATCAGCACAGGTTTTTCTTTATAGCAAGGCTAATTTCTCAAATAGTTCGTTTTTTCACCGGCATTGAAATTCATCCAGGAGCAAAAATTGGAAAGGGATTTTTCATAGACCACGGAATGGGAGTTGTTATTGGAGAAACTACAGAAATAGGCGATAATGTAACTCTTTTCCAGGGAGTAACACTTGGAGGAACAGGAAAAGAAAAAGGGAAAAGGCATCCCACAATTGGAAACAACGTTACAATTGCTGCAGGTGCCAAGGTACTGGGAAATATTAAAATAGGTGACAATGTAAATATAGGGGCAGGCTCTGTAGTAATAAGAGATGTCCCCTCTTACTCTACAGTCGTAGGAGTACCGGGCAGGGTAGTCAAACACAGAGGAAAGAAGGTATTGGGTATAACCCTTGACCATGGCAATCTTCCCGATCCTATCCTTGAAAGACTACAGAAGTTCAGAAGAGAGTTAAATGAAATAGAAAAGGTTGTTAATGCTTGGAAGGAAGAAAGTTTAAAAAAGGAGACTTAGTCAATTATTTGCTATGAAAGAAAAACAAGAAGATAAACTCTGGGAAATAAAAATAGGTGAAGGAGGAGATTTTTACGAACTATACCTTATCTCAACCCAGAAACCTGTATTTATTGAAGAAACAGCCTTCGGGAAGTTTCGGCGAATGTTCAGTTCCTTTGGAACAAATTATCATTTCCCCCAACTGCCAATATTTTATGTATCACGGGGTCAAGAAGCTGTGGCAAAAGAGGCCAGTAGTATGCATGGGTTCCGTCTTCAAGAATTAACTCCCCAGCATATAATCCTCTCCATAGATAACCCTCAAAAAAAATTCCTGTACGAGATCACTCTCTTTAACAGGAAAATAAAAAACTTCTTCAGAAAAGAATATCTGCTGGCTTTTAATAAAAAAGAAGCCCTCTCCTACTCTGACAGATTTAAAGCAGACTATCAAATAATAGTAAAAAAGGCAAAAAAAATAGATTGTTATCCAATAGTAGATATAACGGAAGATCGGATAATTTTAAATAGATTAGTTTAATTAAAAAAAGAGAAAATTAATGGAGAGCCGAAGAACACCAAGAGCGTTAACTCCTTCTACAGTTACAGGCACAGGGAGTTTTAAACTCTTCTCTGTTTATGGAATAAGTATTTATATAAACTACACCTGGTTCATCGTGGTGATTTTAATAGCCTGGAGTCTTACTTATGGTTATTTCCCCTACCAGGTTCCTGGAAAACATTCTCTTGTCTACTGGGGTATGGGGTTTTTGACTTCGGTGGTTTTCTTTCTTTGTATATTGGCTCATGAGATATCTCATAGCTATGTAAGCAAAAAATCAGGAATTCCTGTTCCTCGCATAACCCTGTTTATATTTGGTGGTGTAGCTCATATATCGCGAGAACCACAGGATCCTTCAACAGAATTCAAGATAGCAATAGCAGGGCCTCTTTGTAGTGGTATTTTATGGGGTATTTTTTATTTTTTACACTTTTTAACCGGTGCTATCTATAATCTTCCTCTTCTCAGTGCTTTCTTTGGCGTACTGGCTCTGGTAAATGGAGCTGTTGCTATATTTAACCTTGTGCCCGGATTTCCCCTCGATGGAGGACGCCTGCTAAGAGCTTATATATGGAAGAAAACCGGTAGCTTCAGCAGGGCAACTTTTATCACTTCGCAGGTAGGCAAGATATTTGCTATTGCTCTTATCTTTCTTGGATTTTTTCAGATGCTTGCCGGGAAAATAGTAGGTGGAATATGGTTAATTTTTATTGGATTCTTTCTCGAGCAGGCAGCCACCTCCGGTTACCAACAAACTCTGGTAAAAGAAGGTCTTACTGGTACAAAAGTTAAAGAGATCATGACTCCTAACCCGATTTCAATTAACGATTCCACCCTCCTGAATGATCTGATAGAAAAGTTTTTCTTTAAACACAGATTTGCAAGCTATCCTGTGGTGAGAGATGGAGAATTCGTAGGTTATGTCACCCTCAATCATATCAAGCGATTTCCTCGCGAAGAATGGAGTAAGCTAAAAGTTTCTGATGTTATGAATACCCTCCCGCCAGAACTTATCCTGCATCCAGAAGAAGAAGCGGTAGAAGCCTTCTCAAAAATGGTCAGAAGTGGATACGGACGACTTCCTGTGGTAGACAAAGGAAAACTTACAGGAATACTTACTCGTAGAGATATTATGTCCTTTTTAAAGATAAGAACTGACCTGGGCACACACAAAACCAGGATCACATAAAGTACTCTTCAAGTCTTTTCCTCTTTGCTATTTCTCTTAAATGAGCAAGAACCTTAGCCTCTATTTGTCTTATTCTCTCTCTTGTTACCCCGTATCTTTCGCCTATTTCCTGCAAGGTACAGTCCCATCCATCTTCTGTCCCAAAACGAAGCTTTAAAATCTCCCTCTCTCTATCGTCTTTAACCTGTTTTATTAGCTCCTCTATTTCTTTTTTTAGATATCTTAAATTAACCTCTTCAAACGGACAGGTAGCTTTTTCATTTTCAATAAGCTCTACAAGATAGCTATCTTCCTCCTCACCTATAGGAGCATCCATAGAGGTAGAACGAACAATTACCCTCTGCACTCTTTCCACCTTCTCCAGAGATATTCCACAACGCTCAGCTATATCTCTTGCAGTGGGACACCTTCCCAATTCCTGCTCCAGCTCTTGAGAAATACGATTTACCTTCTTCATAAGCTCGGTTATATGAATGGGAACTCTGATGGTTCTGGATTGGTCAGATATAGCTCTGGAAAGAGACTGCCTTATCCACCAGCTGGCGTAGGTGCTAAAGCGATTTCCTTTACGATAATCAAATTTATCCACCGCTCTTGCAAGCCCGATATTACCCTCCTGAATTAAATCCAGAAAGGGTACCCCTTTTCCTGTATACTTTTTCGCAAAACTTACCACGAGTCGGAGGTTAGCCTTTATCATTTTATTTCTATAAATCTCGTAGCAATAATATGCCTTTTTGATCTCTTCGCGAAGAGAAGAAAAATATTTCTTATCCTCTGGAGGACGCAAAAATCTACTTTCCTCCTCTGTAATTTCTACAATTAAATTACTGATTCTTTTTATCTTCTTAAATTTTTTTCTCAATCCTTTAAGGTCATCATCCCTAAGTCCTTTGTTTCTAACAAGAGAGAACAGAAAACTATTTCTTTGAATAAGCTCTGCAATTTGAAAAACTTTGTTACGCAATACCTTTTTGCTCTCCTTTATCTTTCTTCCATATTCTCTTTCCTCTTCTGCTGAAAGTAAGGGAGTTTTTCCTATCTCCTGTAAATATTTTCCGATACCATCAGTTATCTCTTTAGAAAAAGATTCAGGCTTATATAGATTCTCTTCCTCCTCAGGGATTATCTCTATCCCCTCCTGTTCTATTATATTGAAAAGATCTTCTATCTCTGTTCCTTCGCTCGTGGCCACCCTTTCAATATCTTTATGAGTTACCCTACCCTTTCTCTCGCCTTTTCTAAGAAGTTTCTCCATCTCTTTGTGTCTTTTCATATCTGTAACCCCTTAATTTTTATAACCTTTACTATAGAAGTATACTTTTTCTTAGTTGAATTATCTGCTGGTATATCTCTCTCATCTTCTCCTCTTCGCCATGTTGTTCATAATCTTTTACCATGCGAGTAAGCTGCACAATCTTCCGTTGGTGACGCCGTCTCTTTAAAACTTTAATGATTCCCAGGGCTACCTCCTGAAGATCAACTCCTTCAAGGGAAGAATCGGTAAAGGAAAGAGAGGACACCATAGAACAAAGTGTGCTATCAGTTATTCGATTGATGAGGTTAGAGGGAGCAATGTTACCCGAATATGAGAAAATCTCCTGAGCCAGTTTGCGACATAGAGGATGAGTAAAATCATCGGGGGAAAGGTGGGCCTTAACAACTTCTAATGCCTCTTTGCTACAGAGCATTACCTGAAGAAGTTTTTTTTCAATATCTTCCTCTTCTGGAACCTTAAAATTCAAAATGGGCGAAAAGGAGAATTTATTTTTTTCCCTGCGAAATCTAATAAATTCGGCTCTCAGCGATTCTTCACTAAAGTTAAATGCCTGCGATATTTTCCTTAACTGTTCATCCAAAATATATCTTGTTTTAATCTTTACTAAATTAAAAAACAGTGAGTTTACTATTTCCAGTTTCTTTTCAATGTTTAAAGGTTTTCCGTTATCTGTGGCTACTTTTATTCTGTAGTCAATGTAAGGTAAGGCTTTATCCTTCCTTTCAAGAAAAGCTTCTTTGCCCTCCTTTCTTACAAATTCTGCCGGGTCTTCTCCTTTTGGAAGAGATATAATCTTTACCTGCATATCATTTTCAAGCAAAAGGTCAATCCCTCTAATAGTTGCCGCTCTTCCTGCACTATCTTCATCGTAAGCAATAAAAACCCTATCTGTATATCTTTTTAATACCCGAGCCTGAAAGGGAGTCAGGGAAGTCCCAAGGGAAGCCACTGAATTACTTATACCTTCCTGGTAAAGAGTGATTACATCTGTGTAACCTTCTACTAAAATAACCTCATCTCTCTCCCTTATTCCTTCCCTGGCAAGGTTTAATCCGTACAGGTTTTTTCCCTTGTCAAATACTGGCGACTGGGGAGAATTTATGTATTTGGGCAAAGAGTTATCAAGCACCCTTGCCCCGAAGGCTATTATTTTCCCGGAAACGGAAAATATTGGAAAAACTATACGTTCTCTAAAATAAGAATAATAGCTTCCTGTTTGACTGGATTTTCTTAACAATCCAAGCTCTTCAAGTTTATCCTGAGGAAGATTTTTTCTTTTACAGAAATCAAGAAAAATTCCTGAAGAAGGAGCCCAGCCAAGCTTAAAAAGATCAATAGTAGAAGGTTTTAAACCTCTTTTATAAAGATAATCTTGAGCAACCTTATTTCTCTTTAAACTCTGGTGAAAAAACTCTGCCACCTGACTGTTTATTCTATAAAAATCTTCTTTAAATTGTGTATCTTTTTCTGATGAAATTGATATTCCTAATTTCTGGGCAAGTATTCTCACCGCCTCGGGGAAACTCACATTTTCCCATTTCATCAAAAAATTAAAAACATTACCTCCTGCTCCACACCCAAAGCAATGAAAAATTTGCTTTTCAGGAGAAACTATAAAAGAAGGGGTTTTTTCTTCATGGAAGGGACAAAGAGCCCTGTAATTTCTTCCAGCTCTTGTCAGAGGAACGTATTCAGAGATCACCTGTACTATATCAGCTTGCTGCAGTATACGATCGACAGTCTCCTGCGAAATATAACCACTCATTATCCCCACTCCTTAGGTATAAAGTGTTTATGATATTCGTTTAAAGCATAACGATCGGTCATACCTGCAATGTAATCAACAGCAGCTCTTTCTATACTTTCTGCGTTTTCTCTAAAGAAAACAGGAATGTAAAAAGGATGTTCAAGGTAAAAATAGTAGAGACTGCATATAAGAGATGATGCTTTATCCACTTCTTTTTTTAGCACCTCGGACTGGTAAACCATTTCATACATAAAATCACGCAGTTCATTAAAAGCTTCAAGAACAGGTAAGCTCATTTCCAGGTGTGGCTTACCACAACTATTGATAACCACATCCTTTACCAGAGTGTCAATTCTTTTTCTTCCTGTTTCACCCAATACCTTAAGCGAGGTTGAAGGAAGGTCTTTTATTTTTATGATGTTTGCTCTTATAGCATCATCTATATCGTGATTAACATAGGCAAGAGGATCAGATAATTTCACTACTTCTCCTTCAAGAGTGGAAGGTTTGTTTTTAGTATTCTTACTTAAAATTTTTTCTCCCTCCTGAGAGTGATTTAAAATACCGTCTCGTACCTCCCAGGTAAGGTTAAGCCCGCCCTCCCCTTCTAACTTCTCCACTACTCTTAAGCTATGCTCGTTGTGCCTGAATCCTTCTGGATAAACTCTATTTAAAGCCTCTTCTCCTGTATGACCAAATGGAGTATGTCCCAAATCGTGTCCCAATGCAATAGCTTCAGTCAAATCCTCATTTAATCTTAGAGCTCTGGAAATAGTGCGAGCGATCTGGCTTACCTCCAGGGTATGGGTTAACCTTGTTCTATAATGGTCATGGAAAGGAGCAATGAAAACCTGGGTTTTGTGTTTTAACCTGCGAAACGATTTGGAATGAATAATTCTATCTCTGTCTCTCTGGAACTCCGTTCTAAGAGGACAGGGAGATTCCTTTCTTTTCCTTCCCTTTGTATCCAGACTGCAAGTTGCGTAAGGAGAAAGATTTTCTTTTTCCCATCTTTCCTGTGCTTCTCGATCAAAAATCTTCTCTTCTCCTGCCATCATCAACTATCGCTTATCTAATTATCTAAAAACTCTAAAAATCAACATTTGCTTGAGTTAGATGGAATATTGAAGGAGGAATGCGTCGGTCCAAATATATCCAGATTCTCCATAAATTTCTTTGCTTTCCCAGGAGTTAAGGAGACAATAGTATCATATACAAAAGGACCTACTTTTAAAAGATAGGGTTTTAGAATAGACCCTTTACTCCAGCGATTAAATCTCACCGAAAAAGGCGAAGCATTTAACAGGATTAAAATCACGCTACAAACAAGAGCTCCCTCCAGAAGACCCAGAATAAACCCTCCTCCCTCTTCTAATCCTCGAGCGTAAGAATTCCGGGACATAAGATTATGAATCAGTATACCAGCTGCTGCTCCAAGAATAGCTATGCCTCCAAAAATAATAATGAAGGATATTATATTACATATCTTACCTGACAGAAAACCAAACTCACCGTAAATAGCCTCTCCCAATTGTTGATGATAGGTAACACCTATAATTAATCCTGCTATCACACCAATCAACCCGGCTCCTTCTCTGAGCAATCCTTTCAATACACCTCTTATCACAAAAACCAGAATAATAGCCCCTAAAATTACATCTATCCAGTTCATCAAAGTTTTTTAGATAATTTATCTAATAAATTTTTTAATCTTTGTTTTGCTTGAATATTTTTCTTCTTTAAATCCAGAAGTTCTGCTGCGAGGTTAAGAGAAGCCAGTATACAGATTTGCTCAAAACTTTTATTAGGGGCGGAGGAGGTAATTTCTTTGATTTTTTCATCCACATAGGCAGCAACTTCCCTTAAATAACTCTCATCTTCCTGCCTATCGGCTCTGAGGTTATATTCCCGGTTGTAGATTTTAACTTTTACCCCATTATTTTTGTTTTGTCCTCTGGGGAATTTTAACTTTCTTCACCTGTGATAAAAAGCAACTCCGCATTAAGGGAAAGAAGTTTATTTAAATTAATATAAAAAAATAACCCCCTGTCAACCTTTGCTTTCCTTATTTTTTAAAGATTTCTCTAATCTATTATCCATTAAAATTGCTTCTATACAGTATTATCCTGAATCTCGTGAACTATACACCATAAAATTAATTTACAGGAAAATTACTCGCCTGCTTTTTCCACAATCTCTATTGCTTTATTTAAATCATTCCTGGTATTAACATTAAAAAATATATACTCAGGAGAAAAAAACCTTCTGATTTCCTTTTCCTTAATAAATTTTACTTTTAAATGAGGTAGGATAGATTGAATTTTAAAATTTCCCCTGTTTATCTTCTCTTTTATCACCGGTAAACAGGAACGAGAGTAAATAGCATGAAGGGGTTCTATTCCTTTAGAATGAGAAGGAATTAAGATGTCATAATTTTTAGGAAGGTGACGCATATAATCAATGAACTCCCACCTCAAAAAAGGCATATCGCAACCCAGTACAAAATTAAACCGGCAGGTGGAAAAGAAAAGTCCAGAGTAAATTCCTCCCAGTGGACCTTTTCCCGGGAAAATATCTTCCACCCACTTTAACCCTTCTCCTGCTAACTTTTCTCTTTTCTCTGAAGGAATTTTCCCAACCAGAATAATCTGCTCTTCCCTTTCCTTCACTTTATTTATCTGGAAAAGAACCCTTTCTACCAGAGTAGCCTTCCCCACCTTTAAAAAAGCTTTATCACATCCTATCCTTTTGTTCCCTCCCCCTGTCAATATCAAAAAATTCATTACTGCAGCTTTTCTATTTTCACCGCGCAAACTTTATACTCAGGAATTTTGGCAACAGGGTCAAGAGCATCAATAGTCAAAATATTGGCCAGGGACTCTGCAAAATGGAAAGTCATAAAAACTACTCCAGGAGGTGACTTTTCATCTATTTTAACCTTAACCTTGACTTCTCCTCTCCGGGACCTTACCCTAACTATCTCTCCCTGGGAAACGTTGAGAAGACCGGCATCATCTGGATTAATCTCTACCAGTCCCTCCGGATAAATCTGAGATATACTCTTCACTTTGCGAGTCATGGTCCCGGTATGGAAATGAAAAAGGACTCTACCTGTAGAGAGAATAAAGGGGTACTCCTCATCGGGTAACTCTTCAGGCGGTTTATAGAGTGCAGGATAAAATCTACCCTTTCCTCGAGTAAATTTGTCCTTATGTAAATATAAAGTCCCGGGATGAGAAGAGCTGGTGCAAGGCCACTGTAGACCATTTTTCCCCAATCTTGAGTAACTCACACCCGCATAAATAGGGGTTAAGGAGGCTATCTCTTCCATTATGATAGCTGGATGTTTGTATTGCATAGGATATCCCATCTTCTCGGAAATACTGCAGATTATCTCCCAATCAGCCCTTGCTTCTCCAGGGGGATTCAAAGCTTTGCTTAGCTTTTGTATTCGACGCTCAGTATTGGTAAAGGTGCCATCCTTTTCAGCAAAACAAGCAGCAGGAAGAACAACATCTGCAAGATCTGCGGTCTCAGACATAAAAATATCCTGGACTATTAAAAATTCAAGTTTTTCTAAAGCAGCTTTTGTCCTGGTAGCATTTGGATCAGAAAGAACAGAGTTTTCCCCCATTATGTACATAGCTTTTATCCTGCCATCTTCAATAGCATGAATCATCTCAACTACTGTAAGTCCAGGAGCAGAGGGTAAAGAAGTACCCCATTCACGCTCAAACTTTTCTCTCACTCTTTCATCGCTAACGC
Source organism: Candidatus Aerophobota bacterium (assembly GCA_021162265.1). GTDB lineage: Bacteria > Aerophobota > Aerophobia > Aerophobales > B3-G15 > CBFDTW01. The sequence goes on from JAGGZA010000108.1 coordinate 15,792, forward strand.
TTTGATACCCTGGATAAACATCAGGCAAGGCTCCCATATCACAGGCTCCCTGAACGTTGTTTTGCCCTCGCAAGGGGTTTACCCCACAGGATTCTTTTCCTACCATACCACAGAGCATAGCAAGATTTGCAAGGGTAAGAACATTATCCGTCCCCGTGGTGTGCTGGGTTATACCCATGGCATAAACTATAGAGGATTTTCCCGATTTTGCATAGGCTCTGGCTGCTTTTATAATATCCTGTGCGGGAACTCCGGTTATTTTTTCTACCTTTTGAGGAGTATATTCCTCAACAATTTTCTGCAAAGACTCAAAATTCTCCGTTCGCTTCTCAATAAAATCCCTGTCCTCCAATCCCTCATTTAAAATAACCCACATAAGACCGTTAAAAAGAGCAACGTCAGTACCGGGTCTGTGTCTTAACCAGATATGAGCAAACCCGGTAAGTTCTATCTTTCGAGGGTCAGCTACAATAAGAGTTGCCCCATTTTTTACCGCAGCCTTAATTTGAAGAGCCACGATAGGATGAGTTTCAGAAGTGTTTGAGCCTGTAACCAGAATACAATTAGCCTTGGAGAGCTCACCTATGGAATTTGTCATAGCCCCTGAACCAAAAGCCCTGGCAAGACCGGCGACTGTTGAGGAATGACAAAGACGAGCACAATGATCAACATTGTTTGTTCCAATAACTGCTCTCATAAACTTTTGAAAAAGATAATTTTCTTCATTAGTGCATTTAGCCGAAGAAAGACCTGCAATAGAATCCCCGCCATATTTTCCTTTAATCTCGTTTAATCTTGTACTGATAAAATTAAGAGCTTTTTCCCAGGAAACTTTTGTAAATTTACCATCTTCTTTTATTAAAGGAGAGGTGAGTCTATCTGAAGAATTTATAAATTCAAAACCAAACTTTCCCTTGGTACAAAGCCATCCAGAGTTAACCGGAGCATCAGGAGGTGATGTAACCTTAACCACCTTCCCATCTTTTATATGCAGGGTGATCTGACACCCACACCCACAATAGGGACAGATTGTGGTAACTTTTTTAAATTCCCATTCTCTTCCCTTCCCTTTTCTTCCTCTTTCAACAAGAGCTCCTACAGGACAAACAGAAAGGCAATTTCCACAAAAAACACAGTTTGTTTCAGTTAAAGGTTTATTAAGACCGGTAGTAATAAGAGTGTCAAACCCTCGCTGAGCAAAATCAAGAACATCGCATTGTTGGACATCGCTACAAACACTAACACACCTACCACAGAGGATGCATTTTTTGTTATCTCGCTCGATAAAGGGATTATCAACAAGAACAGGATAGTTTATTTTCTCTCCTTGAAAACGAGAGGAAGAAACCCCTAATTCATAAGCATACTTTTCCAAAAGACAGTTTCCGCTTTTTTCACAGGTCATACAGTCAAGAGGATGGTTAGATATAAGTAGTTCTAAAATTAGCTTTCTCGCTTTTCTCACTCTTTCTGTGTCAGTCTTGACCTTCATCCCCTCCCTTACAGGATAAGAACAGGAAGTAACGAGCTTTTCCATCCCTTCAACTTCCACCACGCATAACCTGCAGGACGATAGAGGAGATAATCTCTCCTCGTAACAGAGGTGAGGTATTTCTATACCCACCTGCTTGGCAGCTTCCATTATAGTAGTTCCCTCTTCAGCAAGAACCTCTTTTCCATCTATATATAAATTAACCTTACCCATCGTATTATTTACCCCTCATCTGTTCCATATCACACCGTAAGCATCTTTTAGCTTCTTTAAGAGCTCTTTCTTCATCCAATCCAAATTCAATTTCTTTAAATCCTCTTTTTCTCTCTTTTAAAGATAAACAGGGCATTTTAACTCTTTTTTCCGGTGATGGTTCAATCTCAATTAGATCGGTCTCCTTAAAATATTTCTTTTCTATTAGGGGTGGTGCTTCAAGAGGCTCACCTTTTAAATATCGATTGATAGATATAGCAGCCTTTTCTCCTGAAGCTATTGCATCAATTACAGTTGCAGGGCCAGTGACTGCATCTCCTCCTGCAAATACTCCCTTTTTGCTTGTAACTAAAGTTTTAGGATTAACATAAATACTGCCCCAGGCAGTTCTTTTTATAGAAAGGGGGAGAAAAGAAACATCGGCCTTTTGACCTATAGCAGAAATTATCGAATCAGCAGGAAGATAAAACTCAGAGCCAGGGATGGGAACTGGCTTTCTTCTACCGGCTTCATCATAATCTCCCAATCTCATTTGGACACATTTCATACCCTCTATCTTTCCATTATAAGATATTATCCTCACCGGTGTAGCAAGATAGTGAAATTTAACTCCCTCCTCGACAGCAGCCTGAATCTCGCTTTTTATAGCAGGCATCTCCTGGAATGATCTTCTATAAAGAATGGTTACCTCACCCGCCCCTAATCTTACAGCGGATCTTGCTGCATCTACAGCGACATTACCTCCTCCAATTACTACCACCTTATTGCCTAACTGTTGCTTTTGTCCCAGATTAATAGCCTTTAAAAAGGCTACTCCGTCGAGAAATCCTTCCAGTTCTTCTCCTGGTATATTGAGCTTACGGGAGATATGACAACCTACAGCTATAAATATACAGGAATATCCCTTTTTAAAAAGTTCATCAAAAGTTATATCCTCACCTATCTTTACCCCTGTTTGAATAGAAACCCCTAAACTCTCTACCGAGGTAAAGATCTCCTCTTCCAGTATGTCCTTGGGAAGTCGATAATCAGGGATACCCACTCTGAGCATTCCTCCAGCAGCAGGAAGAGCTTCAAAAACAGTAACGGAGTATCCCCAGCGAGCAAGATAATGGGCACAAGTTAGACCCGCCGGGCCAGAACCTATTATGGCGATTTTTTCTTTTTTAGGAGTAGACAAAAGTATCCTGGATTTTATTTTCCCTCTTGCGTAGTCACTTACAAACCTTTTAAGAGCATTTATAGCCACAGGTTCATCTATCTCGGCTCTTCGACATTTTTTTTCACAGGGATGATGGCAAACTCTGCCACATATAGCTGGAAAGGGGTTTCTTTTTTTGATAAGTTCCAAAGCCTCGAAAAACCTCCCCTGGCTAATTAGCCCAATATATCCTGGAATATCGACTCCTACTGGGCAAGCATTCTGGCAGGGAGAGGTAAAAAGGTTCTCACAACTGCCAGCTGGACAAAACTTATCCTCAACATGAGCTCTGTATTCATCTTTAAAATAGGTAAGGGTGGAAAGTACAGGATTGGGTGCAGTTTGTCCCAGACCACAGAGAGACGTATCTTTCACTGTTTTAGCAAGCTCTTCCAGAAGTTCAATATCTTCGGGTTTTCCTTCTCCTCTGGTTATACGAGTTAGAATCTCCAGCATCCTCTTTGTTCCTATTCTGCAGGGAACACACTTTCCACAGGACTCATCCTGAACAAATTCAAGAAAAAAGCGAGCAATATCTACCATGCAGGTATCCTCATCCATAACCACCATTCCGCCAGAACCCATTATAGCACCAACTTTTTTCAGGGAATCGTAATCTATAGGAAGGTCAAGGTATTTTTCAGGAACGCATCCACCGGATGGTCCTCCAATCTGGACAGCTTTAAATTTTTTGCCTGCAGGTGGTCCTCCCCCTATATCAAAAACAACCTTTCTTAAACTCGTGCCAATAGGAACTTCCACAAGTCCGGTATTCTTTACCTTACCGGCTAAAGCAAATATTTTGGTTCCCTTGCTCTCCTTTGTGCCTATCCTGGCAAACTCCCCTGCTCCTTTAAACATAATATAAGAGATATTAGCAAGGGTTTCCACGTTATTAATACAGGTAGGCTTTCCCCAGAGCCCCGACTGAGCAGGAAAAGGAGGTCTTGGTCTTGGCATACCTCTTCTGCCCTCAACTGAAGCAATTAGAGCGGTCTCTTCTCCACAGACAAAGGCTCCCGCCCCCTGTTTTATCTTTATATCAAAGGAAAATCCTGTACCAAGTATATTTTTACCAATGAATCCATAATCCCTTGCCTGCGAAAGAGCTATTTTAAGATGTTCCACAGCTATAGGATACTCAGCTCTCACATATACATAACCCTCTGTTGCACCAATGGCATAGCCTGCTATAAGCATTCCCTCCACAACAGAATGAGGATCTCCCTCAAGTATTGCTCTGTCCATAAAAGCACCAGGGTCTCCTTCATCAGCATTACAGATAATATATTTAATACTCCCGGAAGCTTTCCTCGTAAATTCCCACTTCAAACCTGTAGGAAAACCAGCACCTCCTCTTCCCCGAAGACCGGAAGACTTAACCTCCTCTATTACCCTTTCAGGCTCAATTTCTTCTTCAAATATCCTCTCAAACCCTCTATAACCATCATTTGCAAGATAATCATCAATGCTGGTTGGATTAATTTTACCACACCTTCTAAGAACAATTTTCAACTGTTCTTTGTAAAAAGGAATATCAACTGTATGAATAAGGGGCTTTTTAGAAACAGGGTCTTTGTAAAGGAGGCGTTCTACTATTTCTCCTTTTATGAGAGTTTTTAAGACAATTTCTTTGATATCTGAAGGAGCTACCTGTTGATAAAAGATATCATCCGGATCAATTGTCATCACAGGAGCTCGTGCACAAAAACCCTGACATCCGGTGGGAACAACCTCTACTTTCTCGCTTAGCCCTGAAGCTTCAATCTCCTCCTCCAGCTTATTTTTTATCTGTTGTGCACCAAAAGCTCTGCATCCTGTCATACACACTCTAATTATTTTTTTATTTAAATCTTTCTTTCTCAAAAGATAACTGCGGTAGTTTTCAACCTCCTTTATATTAGAAAATTTTGCCATAGTAAATCAATCCTTTCTGTATTGATTTATTATCTGCTCCACTCTATCCGGAGTAAGTTTTCCAAAGTAATCTTTGTTAACCATTATAACCGGTGCTAAAAAACAGGTCCCCAGACAACGAACGGTTTCCAGGCTGAAATTTAAGTCCTTTGTGGTTTCACCTTCTTTTATTCTCAGAATTTCCTTTAATCTATCAAGAATTTTTCCTGCTCCTTTAACATGGCAGGCTGTCCCAAGACAAACCTTTATGGTATTTTTTCCTCTTGGCTCAAGATAAAATTGAGAATAAAAGGTAACAACTCCCCAGATTTTACTTTCTGGAACTTTCAGTTTCCGGGAAAGGTAGGATAAAACTTCCTCTGGAAGATAACCAATAATATTCTGGACCTCCTGCAAAATAGAAATAAGAGGTCCGGGATCATCCCTGTACTTCTCAATAACCTCATCTATCTTTTCTCTGTCACCTGACGAGATCATAATTTACCCTTTACTGGCACCACAAGGAAAGATTAGATTTTTATTGTAAAGAAAGAAAAAAATATTGTCAAGAAGAGTTTAAAGCTCTTTGCTGCTCAGTTCCTTCCAGATTTCTCTCTTTTCCTTGTTGTGCAGGTAATAATCTATGTATTTTGCTGCTTTCTTTCCTGCACCGGCTGCCAGAATAACAGTAGCAGCTCCTGTTGTTACATCGCCACCAGCAAAGACACCTTCCTTTGTTGTCGCACAAGTTTCCTCATTAACCATCAAAGTTCCCCATCTGGGATGAACCTTTAACTCCGGGGTGGTTCTGGCAATCATAGGAGAGGGTATCTGTCCAATAGCTACAACCACTGTATCAATTGGAGTTGTAAACTCGGATTTTTCTATCGGGATTGGTCTTCTTCTCCCTGATGAATCAGGTTCTCCAAGCCTCATTTTTATAAGCTTTATCTGTTTAACCCATCCTTCTTCATCACCTATATATTCTACCGGAGCAACGAGAAATACAAATTCAATTCCCTCTTCTTCAGCATTTTCTATTTCCTCAATCCTTGCCGGCATTTCGTTTCTTGTTCTTCTGTAAAAAATTGTGACTTTTTTTGCTCCTGCTCTTAAGGCAACCCTTGCCGAATCCATAGCTACATTTCCGCCGCCAATTACTCCCACTCTCTCACCTACTTTAACCGGGGTATCGTACTCTGGAAACTTAAATGCTTTCATTAAGTTCATCCGGGTTAAAAATTCATTAGCAGAGTAAATACCAAGTAAGTTTTCACCGGGAATATGCATGAACCTTGGAAGTCCAGCCCCGGTACCTATAAAAACAGCTTCATATCCATCCTCATCCATCAACTGGTCAACTGTTCTTGTTTTCCCGACAAAAAAATTCGTTACTATCTCAACTCCCAGAGATTTAATGTATTCTACCTCTCTTCTGACAATTTCCTTGGGTAACCTGAACTCAGGAATTCCATAAACCAGCACTCCCCCTGGTTCATGGAGAGACTCAAAAATTGTTACCGGATAACCCTTCCTGGCAAGTTCACTCGCGCATACAAGAGAAGCTGGCCCTGAACCAATTACTGCCACTTTTCTCCTGGACTTCTTCGGTAGATGCTCCAGAGTGGAGGTAGCTTCCGTACTTTTCTCCTTAGCCTCATAATCAGCCACAAACCTTTCCAGCCTTCCAATAGCAACAGATTCTCCTTTCTTTGACAAAACACACATCTTCTCGCACTGGTCCTCTTGAGGACAAACTCTTCCACAAACTGCTGGAAGAGGATTATTCTCCTTTATAAGGCTGGCTGCTTCTAAAAAATTACCCTCTTTTATTTTTTTAATGAAACCGGGGATATCAATTTCTACCGGACACCCCCTTATGCAGGAGGGTTTTTTGCATTCAAGACACCTTTGAGCTTCTTTTAACGCATCTTCAACAGTATATCCAAGAGCAACTTCAAAAAAATTTCTTTTTCTATCAGAAGGAGCCTGTTTTCTCATAGAGGTTTTTTTTGAAATGATTTTTTTATTACTCATCCTTCTCTCCTCCTTTCTTGTTAGCCACTGTGGAAAGAGAGATTCTCTCTTCCTTTTTGTACATTTGAAGTCTTTTTGCCAGAAGGTCAAAATTAACCTTGTGAGCATCAAATTCTGGTCCATCCACACAGGCAAATTTCGTTTCTCCTCCAACTTCAACCCTGCATGCACCACACATACCTGTTCCATCAACCATTATAGGATTTAAACTAACTATGGTCTTTATATTATGTACCTTTGTTAAATTAGATACTGCTTTCATCATGGGAACAGGTCCTACGGCAAAAACCCTATTAAAAGTTTTACCTTCATCTTCAATTAACTTTTTCAAAAAATCTGTAACAAACCCTTTATATCCCTTTGACCCATCATCAGTGGTAACATAGTATTCATCGCTTAATCTTTTAAGCTCATCCTCCAGGATAAGCAGCTTTTCATTTCTTGCACCATTGATAACTATAATATAGTTATCTGCTTCTTTTAAAGCTCTTACAAGAGGATAAAGAACAGCCGTACCAAAACCTCCTCCTATTGCAGCCACACAACCAAATTTCTTAATCTCTGTAGGATTACCCAGGGGACCTAAAAGATCGTGTATTTCATCACCCTTCTTTAAAGACGAGAGATACCTTGTAGTTTTCCCCACAACTTGAAATATAACTGTGATCTTTCCCTCTACTCTATCTGCGTTAGCAATAGTAAGAGGAATCCTTTCCCCTCTGTCATAAGCTCTCAAAATTACAAACTGCCCGGGTCTTGCAGACTTAGCAACATAAGGAGCTTTTACTTCAAAGAGCAGAGAATCAGGACCTAATAGTTTTGTCTCAAGTATCTCATAGCCCATAATCTTTCCTCCTGTAATAATCTATCTTAATAATAAATGAATTTTATTTTACTTTTTTTGAGAGTATAATCAAGTTTTTATTATAAAGAAAAAAGAAAAATCGTTACCAGTCTCTTTTAATCACCTCTTTAAAATATCCTTAAATTCTTTCTTTATAAAATTAAGATAAAATAGAAACTCAGAACAATGCAGGGGTTGACACTCGTTTTCTTTCAAATATAATTTTTAATCAACACCCAAAAGAAATCCCTAAATAAGTTAATTTAATCACAAGAAGAGAGGAGGGGATAAGATGAACATAAAACCGTTAGGTGAAAGAATAGTTGTAAAGCCCCAGAAACAAGAAGAAAAAACAGAGGGGGGAATTTATCTTCCCGAGACAGCCAGCAAAGAAAAGCCTCAACAGGGAGAAGTCATAGCTGTTGGACCGGACTTTAAAGGAGTTAAAAAAGGTGACACAGTCATCTTTGCAAAGTACGGTGGAACAGAGATAAAGCTGGAAGGAGAGGAATACCTGATACTTGGTGAAGATGATGTCCTGGCTGTTTTAGAAAAATAAAAATAACCTGAAAAGGAGGTGTAATATATGGCTGCAAAACAAATTGTGTTTGGCGCAGATGCCAAGCAGGCTCTTATAAGGGGGCTTGATAAACTGGCTGATACCGTTACTATTACTCTTGGACCAAAGGGTCAGAATGTCGCTCTGGCCAAGAGTTTTGGTTCTCCTACTGTTACCGATGACGGAGTAACAGTAGCCAAGGAGATAGAGCTTGAGGATCCCTATGAAAATATGGGAGCTCAGCTGGTAAAAGAAGTAGCAGAAAAGACAAAGGATGTAGCTGGAGATGGAACAACCACAGCTACTCTTTTAACTCAATATATAGTCCATCAGGGTATGAAAAATGTAATTGCAGGAGTTAATCCCACTCACCTCAGGAGAGGGATGGAAAAAGCTGTTCGTACCGTAGTAGAGGAAATAAAGAAAATAAGCAAACCTGTTAAGGAGAAAAAATCTATCGCTCAGGTAGCAACAGTTGCAGCTTCCAATGATAAAACTATCGGAGAGTTAATTGCTGATGCTATGGAAAAGGTAGGAGAAAACGGAGTAATCACTATTGAAGAAGGAAAAACCTCTGAAACCAATGTGGAATTTGTTGAAGGTATGCAGTTTGATCGTGGCTACATATCTCCTTATTTTATAACAAATCCCGAAAAGATGGAGGTGGTTCTGGAAGAACCATATATTCTCCTGCATGATAAAAAAGTCAGTAATATGAAAGACCTTTTGCCCCTTTTAGAAAAAGTTGCCAATACCGGCAAAGCTTTCCTCCTTGTTGCTGAAGACGTGGAAGGAGAAGCTCTTGCTACCCTCGTGGTGAACAAAATTAGAGGAACCTTAAAATGTGCTGCTGTCAAGGCTCCAGGCTTTGGAGACAGAAGAAAAGCTATGTTAGAGGATATTGCTATCCTGACTGGTGGACAGGTAGTGTCAGAGGACCTTGGATTAAAACTGGAAAATGTGGACATTTCAATGCTGGGTAGAGCAAAGCGGGTACGCATAACCAATGAGGAAACCACGATAATAGAGGGGCAGGGAGATAAGCAAAAAATTGAAGATAGAATTAAACAGATAAAGCTTCAAATGGAAGAAACTGATTCTGACTATGATAGAGAGAAATTAGAGGAAAGGTTAGCTAAACTTTCAGGTGGAGTAGCTGTAATTAATGTGGGAGCAGCAACTGAAGCTGAAATGAAAACTAACAAAGCTCGAATAGAGGATGCCGTTGCTGCTACCAGAGCAGCTGTAGAGGAGGGAATAGTTCCAGGAGGAGGAGTTACTTTATTAAGATGTATCCCGGCTTTAGAGAAACTAAAAGGTGAATTTGAGGATGAAAATATAGGTATCCGAATAGTAAGGGATGCTTTAAGAGAACCTTTGCGGAAAATAGCAGAAAATGCCGGTCTGGAAGGTGGTGTAGTTGTGGAAGAAGTTCTGAGAAGAAAAGGTTCCGAAGGGTTCAATGCTGAGACCGGGAAGTATGAAGACCTTGTTGAAAGTGGTGTTATTGACCCGGCAAAAGTTGTCAGAACAACCATAGAGAATGCTACCAGTATAGCTTCTTTAATCCTGACCACCGACGCTCTTGTAGCAGAGATTCCTGAAAAAGAAGAGAAGAAGACCCCTCCGTATCCACCTCCTGAATACTAATGAGA